>JASFFN010000095.1:0-6414 GCA_050124275.1 Roseobacter sp.
CCTTCGCCTCTGCGGACCCTGTCTTTCAGGTCCTCTATTTCCAGGCGCAGGTCCTTGATAGATCCGATAACCGAGTTCAGAAGATTCTCGGTTTCAGACGCTACGTGCTCCGGGGTCAGTAAAGTCATTCAGGTTTTACCTCTCATGCGCGTAGTCTCCGCACGAGAGAAACAAAAAAACGACCCGTCAGGTCATCCCCGGGGCCGCTTTCCCACTTCTTCTAGCATGACACAACTTATACGAGAGAGCGTTCGCAAAGTCAAGAAAAATCAGTTTGTTAACACTTTCACACCGTACGGTGCTCGTTAACGATTTACGGTCCAACCGCTCTGCAATTCCGCTCGGACCCTCTGGTCAGGCACATCTTGCCCCGGGAATGGAAAGCCAACGACGACAGGACGCGACTTTCAGTTTCCCGAGGTTTCCTGTGCGCGCTCAGCTTCGATGCGCCGCCACCGCGCCACGTTTCTGTTGTGCTCTGCAAGCGTTTCGGCAAAGGCATGACCGCCCGTTCCGTCCGCAACAAAAAAGACGTACGGTGTCTCCAGCGGTCGGGCCGCAGCCTCAAGGCTCGCCAAACCCGGATTGGCAATCGGCGTTGGCGGCAAACCCGCGATGACATACGTGTTCCACGGCGTCGCTGAGCGTAGTTCGCTTTGGCGCAGACCACGCCCCAAAACGCCGCGCCCCTCGGTCACGCCGTAAATCACCGTTGGGTCCGTCTGCAACCGCATACCGCGGTTCAGCCGGTTGACGAAGACACTGGCGACCTGCCCCCGTTCTTCCGGCACGCCGGTTTCCTTTTCAATGATTGATGCAAGGATGACGAGCTCCTCCGGCGTCTCGATCGGCAACGCATCGACGCGCTCATTCCAGACCCGCTCAACGCGCTCTTCCTGCACCTCTTGCATTCGCTCGAGCAGCGCAACCCGTTCCGATCCCGGTCGTACCTCGTAGCTGTCCGGGGCCAGCGACCCTTCCGGCGGAATGTCTTCGATGTCGCCGTCCATTATGTCGATCGCTTTCAGCGCCTCGGCGACCTGCCACGACGTCACCCCCTCGGCCAGCGCAATACGGAACCGCGTCCCCGCAGAAGCTTTGCGGTCGAGATAGATGTCTGGCGCAGCTTCTTCCGCAGGGTCGAAATCGGCCTTCTCGAGAAACTGGTTCGTCGCTGGGTCAAGCTCGCGCAGTTGCACCCGGACGCGCGTCACCCCGATACGATAGACGACCTCCGTGCCACAAGTGCTCGCCCCCCCGCGCGTGATCGCATCGACAATCTGCGCCATTGACGCAGCCTCCGGCACCAGATAGCTGCCCGCTTTCAATTGACCGGATTTGTCGGCATAATCCGCGCCCATGCGAAAAATCGCGCCCGATGATATTGCGCCGTCGGCCACCAAGGCCTCGCTCACCCGGCGCATGTTGCTACCGCTGCGCACCTCGACGCAATAGGCCTCCTGCAAGGGCCCTGCGCCCTGATATTGCCGCTGTCCCCAAAGGATTACGCCACCGACCAAAAACAGCGCAACGATCAGCATCGTGACAGCATTTGACGCAATATGTCGCCACATCAGTCGACTTTTCCAAAGATGACGCTTGCGTTTGTCCCGCCGAACCCGAAGGAGTTGCTGAGCGCGACATCAATTTTGCGCGCCCGCTTTGCATTCGGCGCAAGGTCAATCGGGGTTTCGACGGCAGGGTTATCGAGGTTGATCGTTGGCGGCGCGACCTGATCGCGGATCGCCAGAATCGAAAAAATTGCCTCTATGGCACCCGCCGCCCCCAAAAGGTGACCTGTCGCGGATTTTGTCGAGGACATGGTCACCTGAGCGGCATGATTGCCCAACAACCGCTCGACCGCAGCCAGTTCGATCGTATCCGCCATCGTGGATGTGCCGTGTGCATTTATGTAATCGATGTCGGAAGGCTCCAGTCCCGCATTGCGCAACGCATTGCGCATGGAGCGCTCGGCCCCGTCGCCGTCTTCCGCCGGGGCAGTGATATGAAACGCGTCTCCGGACATGCCGTATCCCAAGACTTCAGCGTATATCTTTGCACCGCGCGCTTTGGCGTGTTCGTATTCTTCAAGAACGACGACGCCCGCGCCCTCGCCCATGACAAAGCCGTCGCGATCCTTGTCGTAAGGCCTGCTTGCTTTCTCGGGCTCGTGTCCACGCTTGGTCGACAACGCCTTGCAGGCGTTGAACCCGGCCATGCCGATCTCGCAGATGGCAGCTTCCGCACCGCCCGCGATCATGACGTCGGCATCACCGTATCCGATCAGCCTGCTTGCATCTCCGATCGCATGCGCGCCGGTTGAACAGGCGGTGACAACGGAATGGTTCGGGCCCTTGAATCCATACCGGATGCTTACCTGCCCGGAGATCAGATTAATCAACGCCCCCGGAACAAAGAAGGGCGAAACGCGGCGGATACCTTTCTCCGCAACCATCACGGCGGTATTCGCAATTGAATTCAGCCCGCCGATTCCCGACCCGATCAATACCCCCGTCCGTTCCAGGCTTTCATTGTCCTCGGGCATCCAGCCTGAGTCCTTCACCGCCTGTTCCGCCGCCGCGAGTCCAAACAGAATGAAAGTGTCTATCTTGCGCTGATCCTTTTCGGGAAGATACGCATTCGCATTGAATGTGTCGTCGCTGCCATCACCCCGAGGCACTTCGCAAGCGTACTGCGTTATCAGATTGCTGGCATCAAAACCGGTTATCATGCCGGCTCCGGACTGCCCCGCCAGCAGCCGGGACCAGCTCGCCTCGACGCCATCTGCCAGCGGCGTAACAAGCCCCAGTCCCGTGACAACTACTCTGCGCATGGTCATGCCCCTCCATCATTCTGCCCTCCCATACCTTGAGCAGATGTTTCTGTGCAATAGCCGTTACAGTCTTCCGGGGGCATGTGCCGCTATTGAGGTGGACCTTTTCTTTCGAATAGCTTGACCGGATCACCCTTGTAGATGTCCTCGCGCATCAGAACATATCCCATCTGTTCTGCGATCTTTGTGGCGCGCGTATTACGCGGATCGATCAGACAAACGAGCCGCCCGGTGACAACCCGATCAAACCAGTCGTGTGCGGCACGCACGGCTTCGGTGGCATATCCCTTGCCATGCGCATCCGGAGCAAGAATCCATTCCGCTTCCGGGAAATCGTCAAAATCTGCGCCCAGATCTCTTTTCGCAAAAAAGAATCCGACGTGGCCCGACATTTCGGGTTCCCTGTGGCGGTTAATCGCCCACTGCCCAAACCCGGTGATCTGCCAGTGTCCGGCATGCCGCAGGAAAGCGGCCCAGGCTTTGCTGCGCGGCCAGGGCACGTGGTCGATGTACTGCACGACTTCCGGCTTGGACCAGATTTGCGCAAACCGCTTGAAGTCTTCAGCGCGCATGCCCCGCAGGGTCAAACGCTGCGTGTTTATCGTCGGAATGGAACGCGACATATACTGCTGCCTCTATGCGCATAAACGGGGCTTTTCGCCCTCTGAGCAAAGGATGACGCAGATTGCAGGTGCTGTTCAAGTCTTTCGGGAACACGCGACGAAAAAAAACGCCCCTCCGCACAAGAGAGGCGCAATAGTCAGCCGAATTTTGCCGCAAGAAATCCGGTCGGCGGTCAGGAAGCTTCCGAGATGAACTTTACAGCGTCTCCAAAGGTTTGGATCGTTTCTGCTGCGTCATCCGGGATTTCGATTCCAAACTCTTCCTCGAAGGCCATTACAAGCTCAACTGTATCAAGGCTGTCAGCGCCAAGATCATCAATGAAGGATGCCCCTTCCACCACCTTGTCTTCTTCGACACCAAGGTGCTCAACAACGATTTTCTTAACACGATCTGCGACGTCGCTCATAGTAGTCCCTCATTTGTTTGGGCCCCTGAGGCCCCTTCCGGTTTCCTGCCGCTCCAGCCATGCCGAACAGCAAAGGTTTGCCCCAAAAGGGGCGGCTCGATTTCCGACACTGCCGGATGAAAACCATACAGAGCCGGATGTGTCCAGCGTGACAGAGACGCACGCGGGCTGAAAAAATCTGCGCCCCCTTTAACACAAGCAGCACCGATGGCAAACGCATTGTGCACTTTGCTGAAAAAGGATGCATCCAGAGGTCACAGCATCGCCATACCGCCGTTCACATGCAAGGTGGTGCCGGTCACGTAAGCGGCCTCATTGCTGGCGAGAAACAGGACCCCGGCTGCGATTTCCGCCGGTGAGCCCATGCGCCCGGCGGGAATCTGTTTCATGATTCCTTCCTTTTGGTCTTCGGTCAGCTTGTCGGTCATCGCGGTCTCGATAAAACCCGGGGCGACGGCATTCACGGTGATACCCCGGCTGGCGACCTCGTAGGCGAGGCTCTTCGACATTCCGACCATACCCGCCTTGGACGCCGCGTAATTGGCTTGCCCAGGATTTCCGGTGGCGCCAACCACGCTGGAGATGTTGATGATCCGCCCCCAGCGCGCCTTCATCATTCCCCGCATCACGCCTTTGCAAAGCTTGAATGTCGCCGTCAGGTTCACATCCAGTACCGATTGCCAGTCCTCATCCGACATCCGCATAAACAGATTGTCCCGGGTAATGCCGGCATTGTTGACCAGAATATCGACCGATCCCATGGCTTCGGCGGCTTGTTTCGGCAAGTTTTCCACAGCGGTCGGATCGCCCAGATTACAGGGCAGGACATGCGCTCTCGCTCCAAGTTCCCCGGCCAGCGCTTCCAATGGGTCGACACGCGTTCCGGAGAGCCCGACCGTCGCTCCCGCGGCGTGCAACATCCGGGCGATTTCCGCCCCGATACCGCCTGACGCCCCTGTGACCAATGCATTCTTTCCTGTCAGTTCAAACATCTGCTCTCCCTCCACTCAGGCCACGAGGGCCGCTTTGATATCATCCGGCGTGCCGATGTTGCGCGTCTGGGCGTCCTTCGCGATGCGGCGGATCATGCCGACAAGCGCCTTGCCCGCGCCGATCTCCCAAAACGCCGTCACGCCGTTTTGCACCATCCAGTCGACGGATGTTTTCCAACGCACCTGCCCGGTGACCTGCTTCACCAGTAAATCCCGGATTTCCGCCGGATCGCTGACCGCTTCCGCCAGAACGTTTGCCACCACGGGCACTGCAGGCGCTTTGAGATCGACCTCGACCAGTGCCTGCGCCATTTTCTCTGCCGCCGGCCCCATCAACGCGCAGTGGAACGGCGCCGACACCGGCAAGAGCAATGCCCGTTTCGCGCCGGCCTCCTTGGCAAGCTCGGTTGCCCGCTGAACCGCCTCCCTGTCCCCTGAAACCACATTCTGGCTTGGATCATTCTCGTTCGCGACCTGACACACCTGCCCTTGAGACGCCTTTGACGCAACCTCGGCGACAGTGTCGAAATCAAGACCCAGAATCGCCGCCATCGCGCCCTGTCCAACAGGCACGGCCTGTTGCATTGCCAGCCCGCGGGTCCGCAACAGGCGCGCCGCATCCGAGACGGAAAACGCGCCCGCTGCTGCCAGCGCTGAATACTCGCCCAGACTGTGCCCGGCCACGTAAGCGACACGATCCAGCCCGATACCTTCGGCCGCCAGCGCCCGCATCGCCGCCATCGACGTGGCCATCAGCGCTGGCTGTGCATTCTCCGTGAGCGTCAGGCTTTCGATGTCGCCGTCCCATATCAGATCACTGAGCTTTTCACCGAGCGCGTCATCGACTTCGTCGAAGACGGCCTGAGCCGCCGGATAAGCTTCCGCCAGCGCGCGTCCCATTCCAATCGTCTGTGCGCCCTGTCCCGGAAAAACAAATGCGATGCTCATGCCCCGGCCCCTCTTTTCATTCTGTCCGCGCCCCGATTAGCCCGACCGCGCGCCAAGAGCAACGTCTTGCCGGCGCAAAAGCCTCCCCGCCCATCATGCCAACGAGGCCGTCCTGGCGCGCATAATATGTGCACTACGAAAGATTGCCCCTGCACAAAGTCACCTTATTCTCCACATACAGGCCACGTCAGAGCGGAGACCCCGATGCCTCTTTCGAACACCGCACAGCATTACGGTTCCATCAGCAAAACGTTCCACTGGTTGACCGCCCTCTTGATCCTCACGCTGATCCCGCTGGGCATATACGCAAACGATCTGCCCTACGACAGCTCCGAGCAGCTCGCGCGGAAGGCATGGTTTTTCTCGCTCCACAAGACGCTTGGCGTCACGGTCTTTTTTGTCGCTCTGGCGCGCATTCTCTGGGCGATCGTGCAGCCGAAACCGTCCCCCTTGCATCCCGACCGCAAGCTCGAGACCTTCGCCGGCAGCATGGTGCACTGGCTGCTCTACGGCTCTCTGCTTCTGGTGCCTCTATCCGGGTGGGTGCACCACGCGGCGACAACCGGCTTCGCGCCGATCTGGTGGCCGCTGGGTCAAAACCTGCCGCTTGT
>JASFFN010000096.1:0-6412 GCA_050124275.1 Roseobacter sp.
GCCCAAGCCCGCATCGCGCTGCGGGAGGCGGCCCCGGGCGTGGACGCTCTCATCGCTGCGGTCCCGGACAGCAATGCCGGCGACGGCGGCCTGCAATACGAACGTTTCATGTGGCGGGCCCGCAAAGGGCGCACAGAAGACGCCAAGGAGCTGCTGATTGCGACATCGACCAGTGCCGATAAACTCGGCCGGCCGGAAGAATGGTCAAACCGGCGCAGGTCTTATGCCCGGGACGAGATGCGCAACGGCGATCCGGAAAGAGCATATGAAATCGCAGCGCGGCACTTTCTGACAGGCGGCTCTGCCTACGCCGATCTGGAGTGGCTGGCAGGCTACATCGCATTGTACAAACTGAACGAGCCGGAAACCGCCCTGCGCCATTTCAACAACCACGATGCGGCAGTGCGCTCGCCGATTTCCAAGGGTCGGGCCGGGTATTGGCGGGGTCGTGCCTACGAGGCCATGGGCAAAGCTGCCGAGGCGGATCAGGCCTATGCGCAAGGTGCTCAATACCAGACATCGTTCTACGGGCTGCTGGCTGCAGAGCGGGCCGGTCTGCCATTCGATACCGAATGGGCGACAGCGCGCCCCGAGGCCGACTGGCGTACGTCCGGTATCGCGGGCAACAGCGTTTTTCAGGCGGGTCTGCTGCTACAGGCCTCCGGAGAGATTTTCCTGGCGGAAGTATTCTGGACGCATCTGGCGGAGAGCCTGAACGAGGAAGAGGGTGCGCTTCTGGCCCAGGCCGCTGCCGATGCCGGCCAACCGCATCTGGCCGTGATGATCGGAAAGCGCCTTGCAAGACGCGCAATCGTCGTCCCGTTTGGCTACTACGCGCTGCATCCGCTCGCCGAACGCGATCTTCCGATGGCTCCCGAGATGACGCTCGCCATCGCCCGTCGCGAAAGTGAATTCGACCCCAACGTACAAAGCGGCGTCGGCGCCCGCGGGCTGATGCAGATCATGCCACGCACAGGTAGCGAGGTCGCGCGCCGCATGGGCCGCGCCCTCGAGCACACGACTGAGAGGCTGACAAGCGATCCGGTTTACAATGCGGAACTGGGCGCATTCTATCTGTCATCCCTTGCGAGGCAATTCTCCGGAAACGTGGTCCTGATGTCCGTCGGCTACAATGCCGGTCCCAGTCGGGCAGACCGCTGGATCGAGGTTTACGGCGACCCCAGACGCGGCGAGATCGACATCGTCGACTGGATCGAGCATATTCCGTTCCGTGAAACACGAAATTACGTGATGCGGGTAACAGAAAGCCTGCCCGTCTACCGCGCCTTGCTCGGCAAGACCCCTTTGCCAGAGCCTTTCAGCGAGGAACTGGCCGGTTCAAGCCTTTTGTCGTTCGCGCCACAGGGTGAATAGCCCGGCGGCCACGATTATTGCCACTCCCAGCGCAACATTGGGACGCAGTGTCTCACCAAAGACCAGAATGCCCAGAGCGGCCGCAAAGACCAGTTGAAAATAGGCGAAAGGCTGTACCGCACTGGCTTCGGCCACCTCGTAGCACCGGATCAGGAGCCAGTGGCCCAAGGCACCGGTGACGCACAGTATCCCCATCCACAGCCAGTCCGGCATCGTCATGGGTTCCCAGAACCAAACGCCCACGCACGTCATGGCAACGGCCCCGACGGTTCCCGTCCAGAAAAAGCTGGTTGCCGTTCTGTCGCGCCGGCCCGCGTAGCGTGTCATCAAGGCATAGAGCGCAAACATTGCGGCAGAGGCCAGCGGCACGAGGGCGACCGGGTCGAAGACACCGTAACCCGGCTGGAGGATGACCACCACTCCGGCAAAGCCGATGCCGATTGCGGCCCAACGGCGCCAGCCGACTTTTTCACCAAGGATGGGACCGGATAAAGCCGCCACGATGAGCGGGTAACAGGCAAAAACCGCGTGGCTCTCCACCAGTCCGAGCAATGTGAAGGCTGCAATCATGACACAGACCTCAAACGCCAGCAAAAGTGCGCGAAAGATCTGGATCCCCGGCTGGACGGTCCGTGCAGCCGCGCGAATACCGCCTGCATTGCGCCGCGCCACGGCGATGACGAAGGCCGCGAAGAACCAGTAGCGGATCATCACGATCATATAAACGTTGTAAGTATCCGCGAGATGCCGCGAAATACCGTCCTGCAATGCAAAGACAATGGTGGCCATCACCATCAGAAACACGCCGAGACGCAGGTTGTTCGCCTGGCTCATGCGCGCAGAACTCCGCGCGACATGTGGCGCTTGCGGCCATATCCCGGCACACGCTCCACCTCAAAGCCTGCGACGGCAAGGCTGCGGCGCACGAACCCGGCGGATGTATACGTGGCGAAGGTGCCGCCCTGCGCGGTATGGGAGGCGACCGCTGTCATCAAATCGTGAGTCCAAAGTTCGGGGTTCTTGGCGGGCGAAAAACCGTCGAGATACCACGCATCGGCACGTCCCGACCATTGCGGGACCGTCTGGCGCGCATCCCCGACGATCACTTCGAGCCGGACCACGGGCGAAAAGTCGATGACACCTCCGCCCGGCCGCCAAGCGTCGACAAGGGCGCGCGTGCGCAGCCCGGCCCTTTCGAAACCGGCGAGTGCCTTGCCCATGTCCGCGGCACTCATCGGGTAGGCTTCAAAGCTGGTAAAGCGCAGTCGTCCCGCGTTGCGGGACGCCTCCCACATCTGCAGCGTTGCAAGAAAATTCAAACCGGTCCCAAAGCCAAGCTCCGCCACGGAAAACCCGTCGCACAGGCGTTCCGGCAAACCGTTGGCACGCAGGAAAACATGCCGTGTTTCCGCCAATCCGTTCTCGAGACTGAAATACGGATCGTCAAAGCGTGTCGACACGGGCACATTTCCCGCTCGCCATGTCACATCTGCCGTCTGGTTCTGCACGTCCACGCCCTGTACAAGATCGATCGTCAGAGGCTGACAGTGAGGCAGAAGGAAACGCTTGGCAATGGTCGACATTACCATCCGCGGCGCGGGCATTTTCGGCTTGTCCATCGCCTGGGCCTGTGTCCGTCGCGGCGCGCGCGTTCAGGTCATCGACCCGCACGGCCCGGGGGCCGGCAGCAGCGGCGGGCTTGTCGGCGCTCTGGCGCCGCATGTGCCGGAAAACTGGAACCCCAAAAAGGCCTTTCAGCTTGAAAGCCTGTTGATGGGCGAGACCTTCTGGACGGAAATCAAACAAACCGGCGGTTTGGATCCGGGCTACATCCGGAGCGGACGATTGCAGCCCATTGCGGACGAAGCGGGTCTCGCGCTCGCACGGCGACGCGCGGAGACGGCAGCTGAACTTTGGGCCGGACAGGCAACGTGGCGGATCGAACCGCAACCTGAGGACCTATGGACGCCCCAAAGCCCGTCCGGTTGGGTGATACGCGACACGCTGAGTGCCCTTGTGCACCCGCGTCACGCCATCGCGGCCCTGGTTGCCGCGCTCAGATCACGCGGGGCAACAATCACGACCGAAGCAGCGGATCGCGGCGCGGTGATCTGGGCCACGGGCACCGCCGGACTGGACGCCCTGAGCGATCAGCAATCGCGCCGCGTCGGCAATGGCGTGAAAGGTCAGGCCGCACTGTTGGCGCATGACGCCCGTGGCGCACCGCAGCTTTTTTCGGATGGCATCCATATCATCCCGCATCTTGACGGTACCGTTGCCGTCGGCTCCACTTCCGAGCGT
Source organism: Roseobacter sp. (assembly GCA_050124275.1). Classification (GTDB taxonomy): domain Bacteria; phylum Pseudomonadota; class Alphaproteobacteria; order Rhodobacterales; family Rhodobacteraceae; genus Roseobacter. The sequence goes on from JASFFN010000096.1 coordinate 3,676, forward strand.
GACTTTGAAAGCCCGAAGACAACCGACGCGCAACTTGATGCCGTCATCGACAAAGCGCGCGCCGCCGTCCCGATCCTGAAGACCGCAGATGTCGTGGATCGGTGGGCCGGGGTGCGCCCACGCGCCCGGACCCGCGCCCCGATGCTGGGGCCATGGCCGGAACGGCCCGGGCATTTCATTGCGAACGGCGGCTTCAAGATTGGCTTTGGTATGGCGCCAAAGATTTCAGAAGTCATGGCCGACCTGATCCTCGAGGATCGCGATCAAATTCCGAAGGGATTTGAAGTTACGGCGTCACTCTGATTGCAGGTGCGCCTCGGCGGTCATGCAAAGCCGTCCCTCCGGCCCACGGACCCAGAGCCTCCTGCCTTTCCGGCACAAGGCAGCGCGCTCGAAATCCATCAAGGGCGCCGTAGCCCGGAATTCAAAGGCGCGCAATGCGCCCAACTGCTCCTGCGCCATCAGCATCAGCAACTGCGCCAGCAGAGGCCCGTGCACGACAAGCCCGTCATACCCTTCAACCTCTTGCGCATACGGCAGATCATAGTGAATGCGATGGCCGTTGAACGTCAGCGCCGAATAGCGGAACAGAAGCGTCGCCGAGAATGAAACCTCGCGCACGTCGGTTGCATCCGTCGGGGCCACGGGCGGCACGGACCGTTCCCCGCCAGCGGAAGGGTCCTGACGATAGATCAGGTCCTGAAATTCGCTGACGCAAAGCTCCCCCGCCTGGTAAATGTCGTGCCGCAGGGTGACCAGCGCGAGAGGGCCGCTTCGGCCGTCTTTGCGCTGCGCCATTGCGCAAGAGCTTTTCTTTTCAGCCTCCAGCCCAGCCCGCAGCGGCTTATGAAAAGACAGACGCCCGCCTGCCCACATACGCCTCGGAAGGCCCATATCGGGGATCAGTCCCCCGACCCTCGGATGCCCATCCCGCCCCAGAGCCTCGAAAGGCTGCGGATCCCAGAAGTAGATCTGGTGAAAAAAAGGTGGCAGCGGATCCTCTGACCCATACGACCGACGCAAGCCCAGCGTCATGGCCAGGGCTGTGGCCCTTGCAGGATCGACTATGTCGCTTTGACATGTCATTTCGGTCACGGCATCTTGCATAAGCAAGACGCCTAGCAGGGAAGTCAGCGATGCCGCAATCACAAATACAGTGCCGTGTCCGCGCCATCGACCACCTGGTCCTGACGGTTTCGAATATTCCCAAGACAGTGCGGTTTTACACCCAGGTTCTCGGCATGCGCGGTATCCAGTTCGATGCGGCGGACGGGACGCGCCGCTGGGCCCTGAAATTCGGTCACAGCAAGATCAATCTTCACCAGAGTGGCCGAGAGTTCAGCCCGAAAGCGTCGGCCCCCACGACCGGGTCGGCGGATTTGTGCTTTCTCACCGATGCGTCTCTGGATGACTGGCTGACGCATCTTGCCATCCATCAAGTCGACATCCTCGACGGGCCCGTGCCCCGGTCGGGCGCCATCGGGCCCATCACATCTCTTTACATCCGGGATCCGGACGAAAACCTGATCGAAGTGTCAACGCCCGCTGCCTAGCGCGCGATTTCTGCCCGGAGCGCTTCCATCAGGGTACCCAGTGTCTTCGTGTAGAGTTCCGATGTCAGCCGGCCGCTCTCGTCGAACTGATTTCTGCTGTCGGCCAGATGCATTTCGGGTCCCTGCAGGATTCGCGGTTGAAACGGGACCATGAAGGCGCGCAACACCATTTGCGCGCGTTCACCGCCGGCGCGCCCGGCCGCAGCGGACATGACGGCGACGGGTTTGCCCTTCCACGGGTTGCCCTCGGTCCGCGACACCCAGTCCAGTGCATTCTTCAGAACGCCCGAAGGCCCCTTGTTGTACTCAGGTGTCGAAATCACGATGGCGTCAGCCTCGGCAATTTGCCTGGCCAGCGTCGTCACCTCTGGCGGGATACCCGCCTTGGTCTCATCGTCGCCGTCATAAAGCGCCAGCCGCAGGTCGGCTTCTTCAAACGCGCAATCGCCGAACAGTCGTGCCGCCTCCCTCACCAGTTTACGATTTGTGGACTCTTTGCGCAGTGCGCCGGACAGGCCCAGCAGTTTGGTTTGTGCCATGATCTCGAACCTCTTGTTTCCTGGTTGCAGACTTACCTGATCTGCAGGCGCAAAAAGACAAGTGCCGGAAATCGGCTTAAGGATTGTTCATCGCAAGAGGGCTGTTGTCAGGCCGTCGGCACGATGACGATTTCGACCCGCCGGTTTTGCGCCTTTCCAGCCTCGGTGAGGTTGCTTGCGACAGGTTGGTTTTCACCCACGCCAAACGCTTGCAGACGCGATGGTTGCACACCGGCGTTCACAAGGATTCCCGCCACCGCATTTGCACGCTGTTCAGAGAGCCGCTGGTTGTACCCCGCATCACCGTCGCTGTCGGTGTGGCCAATGACCTGGATGGTCGACGCCGGATACTGTTGCAGGTTACCTGCAACCCTCGAAAGATCATCCTGCAGGTCCGGGCGCACGGCAGAGCTATCGGTCGCGAACAGCAGGTCCTGAGGCAGGCTTACAATCAGCCGGTCACCGGTGTTGGTGATCTTCACGTCATCGTTCCCGAGGTCTCGCCGCAGGTCCGCTGCCTGCTGGTCGAGACTGTAGCCGACGCCGGCGCCGACCGCGCCACCCACCGCCGCACCGATCGCAGCACTTTTGGCATTGCCGCCGATCAGAGCGCCTGCCAGTGCACCTGACCCGGCGCCAATCAAA
>JASFFN010000097.1:0-6406 GCA_050124275.1 Roseobacter sp.
CAGGTGATCAAGGGTCACCCACACGGTAACGCGTCACGTGTCACACCGGACGCTCCCGCTGATGCGATGGGGTGTCATTCGGGAGCGGATATGGCGCAGGCCGCCCGCAACGCCGGTCAGTCCGAACTCTTGGACAAGTTCAAAGCGGATTACCCGATAGGGCCGCATGACAAACCGCAATCCATGTGCCCGGCCTTCGGATCGCTGCGCGTGGGCTTGCGGATGAAACGGGTGGCGACGGTGCTCAGCGGCTCGGCCTGTTGCGTCTACGGGCTGACCTTCGTGTCGCATTTCTACGGTGCGCGTCGGTCGGTCGGCTATGTGCCGTTCAACTCCGAGAGTCTGGTGACGGGCAAGCTCTACGAGGACATTCGCGAAAGTGTCCACGAGTTGGCCGATCCCGATCGCTATGACGCGATCGTCGTGACCAACCTTTGCGTGCCGACGGCCAGCGGGGTGCCGCTGCGTCTGCTGCCGAAGGAAATCAATGGTGTCCGGATCGTCGGAATCGACGTTCCCGGATTTGGGGTTCCCACTCATGCCGAGGCCAAGGATGTTCTGGCCGGTGCTATGCTGAACTATGCCCGCGCCGAAGTGGAGGCGGGGCCGGTGGCGGCACCCGTGGGTGGGAAATCCGACAGGCCCACGGTGGCGATGCTGGGAGAGATGTTTCCCGCCGATCCGATGATGATCGGCCAGATGCTCGCGCCGATGGGGCTTGCGGCCGGGCCGGTGCTGCCGTGCCGGGAGTGGCGCGAGCTTTACGCCGCGCTCGATTGTGCCGTCGTGGCGGCGATCCATCCCTTCTACGTGGACACCGTCCGCGAGTTCAAAGCCGCCGGACGTCCTGTGGTGGGCTCTGCCCCGGTGGGACATGACGGCACCGCTGCCTGGCTTAAGGCAATCGGCGAGACCCATGGTGTCGCGGCAGGTGACATCGCGGCGGCGCAGAATGCCGTTCTGCCCGCGATCAAGGGAGCGCTCTCGGCGACGCCGATCAACGGCACCATCACGTTATCCGGCTACGAAGGCTCCGAGCTGCTGGTCGCGCGGCTGCTGATCGAGAGCGGCGCGAAGGTTCCTTACGTCGGGACGGCCTGCGCCAAGTCGCCGTGGTCTGCGGAGGATGCGGACTGGCTGAAGTCCAGGGGTGTGACCGTCAAGTACCGCGCCTCGCTCGAGGATGACTGCGCGGCGATGGAAGCGATCAGGCCGGATCTCGCCATCGGGACCACGCCGGTGGTGCAAAAGGCCAAGGAGCTGGCGATCCCGGCGCTTTACTTCACAAACCTGATCTCGGCACGACCTCTGATGGGCGTGGCGGGGGCGGGCTCGCTCGCCACGGTGATCAATGCCGCCATTGGCAACAAGGACCGGATGGCGCATATGAAAGCCTTTTTCGAGGGTGTGGGGCACGATGACACCGCCGGTGTCTGGGAAGGCGATCCGAACCTGCGCCCCGATTTCCGCGCGCAGCACCAGAAGAAGCTCGACAAACAGGCCCGCGCCGCCAAAGCGCAGGAGATGATCTGATGCTTGTCATGGATCATGATCGCGCGGGCGGCTACTGGGGGGCGGTTTACGCCTTCTGCGCCGTGAAGGGGTTGCAGGTGGTGATCGACGGGCCGGTGGGCTGCGAGAACCTGCCGGTCACCTCCGTCTTGCATTACACCGACGCCCTGCCGCCGCACGAGTTGCCGATCGTGGTGACGGGCCTCGGCGAAGGCGAAATGGGCGCGGGCACCGAAGAGTCCATGAAGCGCGCTTGGGACACGCTGGACCCGGCGCTGCCGGCGGTTGTGGTCACCGGATCGATTGCCGAGATGATCGGCGGCGGGGTGACCCCGCAGGGCACCAACATTCAGAGATTTCTGCCGCGCACCATTGACGAGGATCAGTGGGAAGCGGCGGATCGGGCGATGACCTGGATCTTCACCGAATTCGGGATGACCAAGGGTCGGATGCCGCCCGAGAAGAAACGCGAGGAAGGTGCGCGTCCTCGCGTCAACATCCTCGGTCCGATGTATGGCACGTTCAACATGCCATCCGATCTGGCCGAGATCCGCAGGCTGGTCGAGGGGATCGGCTGCGAGGTCAACATGGTGATGCCCTTGGGCGCCCATGTGGCCGACATGCGAAATCTGGTGAATGCGGATGTGAACATCTGCATGTACCGCGAGTTCGGGCGCGGGTTGAGCGAGCTTCTTGCCAAGCCGTATCTGCAAGCCCCGATAGGGGTCGAGAGCACGACCAAGTTCCTGCGCGCACTGGGGAACCTGGTGGGCCTCGACCCCGAACCCTTCATCACGCGAGAGAAACATTCCACGATCAAACCGGTCTGGGATCTCTGGCGCTCCGTCACCCAGGATTTCTTTGCCACCGCGTCTTTTGCGATCGTGGCGAACGAGACCTATTCCCGTGGCATCCGGCTCTTTCTCGAAGACGATCTGGGTCTGCCCTGTGCATTCGCGGTTGCGCGCATGGCGGGGAAAAAGACCAATAACGAGGAAGTCCGCGCGCTGATGGGCCAGAAGCGGCCCCTGATCGTGCTCGGCTCGATCAACGAGAAGATGTATCTCGCCGAACTCAAGGGCGGGCATGGGCCAAGCCCCGCGTTCATCCCCGCGAGTTTCCCAGGGGCCGCGATCCGGCGGCACACGGGTACGCCCTTCATGGGTTACGCCGGGGCGACCTACCTTGTTCAGGAAATCTGCAACGGGCTCTTTGACGCGCTGTTTCATATCCTGCCGCTTGGGTCTGAGATGGATGCGGCGGATGCGACGCTCACGCCTTTGCGCCGTGATTTCCCCTGGGATGAAGATGCCCAGGCCATGCTCGACAGACTGGTCGAGTCGCACCCGATACTCACACGAATTTCAGCCGCGAAGACCCTGAGGGACGCGGCAGAGAAAGCGGCGCTGGCCGCAGGGGATGAACGCGTGGTGCTCGACACCGTGCGGGCGTTGGATCCGGCAACGGCCGGCAAGGATCTGGAGGATCAGACATGAGTGATATGACTTCTGACATGATGGACACACCACAGGCGCCGGCGGCGTCACGCGAAACCGCCAGGCACAAGAACGGTGTCGAGTTCACCGTCTATTTCACCATCATCTTTCTCGCGACCCTCCCGCTGGCGACGCTGACCTGGGCGATGCAGGCGATCAGGACGCGCAGCTTTACCGACAAAGGGCCCATGGCGCGCGCCTGGACCCAGGCCCGGATCATTACGCCGATGATCTTTTCGGCCTACTGATGAACGACCTCGCACAGATCGTGGTTGGCAAGGCCCACTGTGCGACCCGAATTCTCGACGATGTGCGCCTGTCGAGCAAAGAGACTGGATACCTGGCGACAGGTGTACAGAGCCCGGAAGGGGGGAACCCCTGATGGACCCGGCCGCGGGGTGCGCGGCGTCAGCATAACGTTCCGGAGGAATATTTATGGCTGATAATACCGACCTGTCCTTTACAGGTCTCACAGACGAACAGGCGCAAGAACTGCACTCTGTCTATATGAGCGGTCTCTGGCTGTTTTCGGCAGTTGCTGTCGTCGCTCATTTGGCGACGTACATCTGGCGTCCCTGGTTCGGGTAAGGAGAGACGGATATGGATAAGTTCTACAAGATCTGGCTGATCTTCGATCCTCGCCGCGTGTTCGTGGCGCAGGGTGTCTTCCTGTTTCTTCTGGCTGCGATGATCCACCTTGTGGTTCTGAGCAGCGGCCTGAACTGGTTCGAGATAGCAGCAGCTAATGCCGGCTGACAAAGCGAAGGCGTGCTGAGCGCGCGCCTTCGCCATGACGGCTGGAACCTGACAGTGCCGCGGGCGGCTTCAAGTGTGCGCCTCCCGCCCGTGGCGAACCGAACATGACATAATACGACGGCCTCCGCCTAGGATGCATGTATTCAGAGCCCGGCTGCGCCTTTGGCGCCGGGAACTGTCACGGCGATCCGGATCAGGCGTGCCGCACACACGCGGAGAAAAAGAAGATGGCGTTGCTCAGCTTCGAAAGAAAATATCGCGTCCGCGGAGGGACGCTGATCGGGGGCGATCTGTTCGACTTCTGGGTGGGCCCTTTTTACGTGGGCTTCTTCGGAGTCACGACCGCCTTTTTTGCATTGCTCGGGACGATCCTGATCTTCTGGGGTGCCTCACAGCAGGGGACGTTCAACCCCTGGCTCATAAACATCGCGCCGCCCGACCTGAGCTATGGTCTGGGTCTCGCGCCGCTGATGGAGGGCGGGCTCTGGCAGATCATCACCATCTGCGCCACGGGCGCATTTATCAGCTGGGCACTGCGGGAAGTGGAAATCTGCCGTAAGCTGGGGATGGGATACCATGTTCCCTTCGGGTTCGGGGCGGCAATCGTCGCTTACATGACGCTGGTGATTTTCCGTCCGCTGCTCATGGGTGCCTGGGGGCACGGGTTTCCATACGGGATCTTCAGCCATCTCGACTGGGTGAGCAACGTTGGCTACGCCTATCTGCACTTCCACTATAACCCGGCCCACATGCTGGCGGTGACGCTGTTCTTCACCACGACACTGGCGCTGGCGCTGCATGGCGGACTGATCCTGTCGGCCTGCAACCCGGAGAAGGGCGAAGAGGCAAAGACGCCGGATCACGAGGACACGTTCTTCCGCGACTTCATCGGTTATTCGGTCGGCACATTGGGCATCCACCGCGTGGGATACCTGCTGGCGATCAATGCCGGTCTCTGGTCGGCGGTCTGTATCATCATTTCCGGTCCTGTCTGGACCGCCGGTTGGCCCGAATGGTGGAACTGGTGGCTCGATCTGCCGATCTGGGGTGAACCGATTGCTGTGGGAGGAATGTGATCATGTATCCTGAATATCAAAACATCTTCACGCAGGTACAGGTCCAGGGAAAGCCGGAATACGGCATGGACGACCAGGGCAACAACATGATGGAGGAACGTGTTGGAACGCCACGTTTCAATACCGTCGTCGGGATCTTCGGCAACGCACAGCTTGGACCCTACTACGTGGGCTGGACGACGCTCGTGGCCTTTGCCACCGGGATCGCATGGTTCGTGATCGTGGGGTTTAACATGCTGGCGCAGGTCGGCTGGTCGATCCCGCAGTTCATCCGGCAGCTCTTTTGGCTGGCGCTAGAGCCGCCAAGCCCGGAATACGGATTGACCATTCCGCCGCTCAATGAGGGGGGCTGGTACATCATCGCGAGCTTCTTTCTTCTCATTTCCGTGATGACATGGCTGCTGAGAGCCTATCTGCTCGCGGAGCAGCACAAGATGGGTAAGCACATCTTCTGGGGCTTTGCGGCCGCCGTGTGGTTGTTCCTCGTGCTCGGTCTCTTCCGCCCCATTCTGATGGGATCATGGAGCGAGGCGGTGCCCTACGGAATCTTCCCGCACCTCGACTGGACGACGGCCTTTTCGATCCGGTACGGCAACCTCTACTACAACCCGTTCCACTGTCTCTCGATCGTCTTCCTTTATGGTTCCGTCCTGCTCTTCTGTATGCATGGCGGCACCATTCTGGCGGTCACCCGCTACGGCGGCGACCGCGAGCTGGAGCAGATCTACGACCGTGGTACCGCGACCGAGCGCGCGGCGCTCTTCTGGCGCTGGACCATGGGCTTCAACGCCACCATGGAGGGCATTCACCGCTGGGCATGGTGGTTTGCGGTGCTGACCCCGATCACGGGCGGCATTGGCATCCTGCTGACCGGCACGGTCGTGGACAACTGGTTCATCTGGGCGCAGGAGCATCACTTCGCACCGATGTACGACGGCTCCTACGGCTATGAAGACTACGGCTCCTACCAGGCCTTTATCGGGAAGGAGGAATAACCATGCTTCCTAAGTGGTTCAACAAATGGAATGAGGAGAACCCGACCAACGTGTTTGGTCCGGCGATCCTGGTCGGCGCACTCGGCGGTGCAGTCTTTGTAGCGATCATGCTGGTGAGTTGGGGTAACCCGGCGCAAACCACCAGCATGCAGACCGGCCCAAGGGGTACGGGCATGCACGTGTCCGAGTTCAATGTCGTCCGATTTGCGCCTGATCCGACGATCGAGGCGTATTACACCGAAGCGCCTTATGTCCCCGAAGGCGGCGAAGATCTGGCACGCGACATTTATCAGAATGTGCAGGTGCTGGGCGATCTGACCGAGGATAACTTCAACCGCGTGATGAACGCCATCACGCAGTGGGTGGCCCCGGAGCAGGGGTGTGCCTACTGTCACGGCGATGTCGACGTTGAGGAATACGGCAACGACGATCTCTATACCAAGGTCGTTGCGCGGCGGATGATCCAGATGACCCAGAACATCAACGAGAACTGGGGCGGTCACGTGAATGCCAACTACGAGGTCGGTGTGAATTGCTACACCTGTCACCGTGGTCAGAACGTGCCGAGCGA
>JASFFN010000098.1:0-6386 GCA_050124275.1 Roseobacter sp.
CATCGGCAATGCCGAGCTTTTGAAAACCCAGATGATTTCGATCGTCGGCGCGCGCAACGCCTCGTCGCTCGGCACCCGGATGGCGCGCAAACTGGCGCGCGATCTCGGCGCCTCGGGCTACACGGTGGTCTCCGGACTGGCCCGTGGCGTGGACGCCGCGGCGCATGATGCCGCCCTTTCCGCCGGCACCCTTGCAGTCCTCGCCGGTGGCGTCGACACGGTCTACCCCGCCGAAAACGCCGACCTGTGCCGGACGATCGCCGATCAGGGACTTCTCGTCTCGGAGCAACCCATGGGCCTGCAGCCCGTGGCGCGTCATTTTCCATGCCGGAACCGCATCATATCCGGGCTGAGCCGCGCCACCGTGATTGTCGAGGCCGCCGCGAAATCCGGCAGCCTGATCACCGCCCGGGACGCGCTGGACCAGGGTCGGGATGTGCTCGCGGTTCCCGGCAATCCCTTCGATGCGCGCGCCGCCGGGTGCAATCAACTGATCCGCGAGGGGGCGACTCTTGTCCGCTCCGCGCAGGATGTCATCGAAGCCCTTGCGCCGCTACATGGGGATGCGCCCGAACTCCCATTTGCCAAAGACCAGCCAGGACCTGTCGAGCCTGCAAACAAAAAGCGCAAAAAAGCGTTGAGCGAAGTGGCTGCGCTGCACCGCCAGATTCTCTCCCGTCTGAGCCCTGCACCCGTTGCAGAAGATCAGTTGATACGGGATCTGGCGGTGCCTGCGTCGGAAGCAGCCCCAGCGCTTCTCGATCTTGAACTCGATGGCCGGATCAGGCGGCAGTCGGGCGGGATGATTTCTCGCGAATGATTGTCCATTAACCGCGACAGGCCGTTTCGGAAACGCGCCTCTCTCCGCATTCCCCAGCCGTCGAAACACCAAGGAACTTTTGCCGAGCCAGAACTGTTTTGGCCTTAGAAATGAGACGGTAGTGCGCGCCCCGGCCGCGTCGGAAATCAGGTCTCGCGACATTGACATCCGGCAATATCATTGAAAATTACCGCTTGCGCCCCACCTGTCTCACGGCCATAGACACAAGACTTTCACGTTCAGAGGTACCTTCCTAAATGCCGGTTGTCGTCGTCGAATCTCCAGCGAAAGCCAAAACGATCAACTCCTATCTGGGCGACGATTACACTGTACTGGCATCTTACGGACATGTGCGCGACCTACCCGCGAAAGACGGATCCGTCGACCCGGACGCGGGCTTCGAGATGCGGTGGGAGGTGTCGCAGGACAGCCGCAAACACGTCAAAGCCATTGCTGACGCGCTGAAAGACGACAATGCGCTGATCCTCGCGACCGACCCTGACCGCGAAGGCGAGGCGATCAGTTGGCACCTGCAGGAGGCCTTGACCAAGCGCAAGTCGATCAGGAAGGACACCCCTGTCTCGCGCGTGGTGTTCAACGCGATCACCAAGTCCGCGGTGACCAAGGCGATGGAGAATCCCCGTCAGGTAGACATGCCTCTGGTCGAAGCCTACCTCGCGCGGCGGGCGCTCGATTATCTGGTGGGCTTCAATCTCAGCCCCGTGCTGTGGCGCAAGCTGCCCGGCGCCAAATCCGCAGGACGCGTGCAGTCGGTCACGCTGCGCATGATCGTCGAACGGGAAATGGAGATCGAGGCCTTCCGCGCACGCGAATACTGGTCGGTCAAGGCGCTTCTCTCCACACCTCGCGGTCAGGAATTCGAAGCCCGGCTCACCGTTCTCGCGGGCAAGAAGCTCGAACGCTACGACATCGAAAACGAAACGCAGGCCGAAATGGCCGTACAGGCGATCAGCAGCCGCGATCTGAAGGTTACATCGGTCGAGGCGAAACCGGCCAACCGCAATCCGTCTGCGCCCTTCATGACCTCGACGCTGCAGCAGGAGGCCAGCCGCAAGTTCGGCATGGGCGCGCGCCAGACCATGAGCACGGCGCAACGGTTGTACGAAGCAGGGTATATCACCTACATGCGCACCGACGGGATCGATATGGCCCCCGAAGCCGTCACCGCGGCGCGCGATGCTATCAAGGCGCTTTATGGCGACGAATATGTGCCGAAGTCGCCGCGCATGTACAAGAACAAGGCCAAGAACGCGCAGGAAGCCCACGAGTGCGTCCGCCCGACGGACATGATGGTCAAAGCGGAAAACCTCAAAACGACCGATGCCGACCAGCGCAAGCTCTATGATCTGATCTGGAAACGGACGCTGGCCTGCCAGATGGAAGCCGCGCGCATGGAGCGCACGACTGTCGACATCGGCAGCGCGGACCAGCAGGTCGCGTTGCGGGCCACGGGGCAGGTCATGCTATTTGACGGGTTTCTGCGGGTCTATGAAGAGGGCCGCGATGATGTGGTCGAGAACGAAGACGACAAGCGTCTGCCGCAGATCGATCAGGGCGATGCACTGGACAAGCGCGCTGTCACGCCCGAGCAACATTTCACGCAGCCGCCGCCGCGCTACACCGAAGCGACGCTGGTCAAACGGATGGAAGAGCTTGGAATCGGGCGGCCCTCCACCTACGCGTCCATCGTCACCACCATTCAGGACCGCGAATACGTCCGCAAGGAAAAGAACAGGCTGATCCCCGAGGACAAGGGGCGTCTGGTCACGGCCTTTCTCACGAATTACTTTCGCAAGTACGTGGGCTATGACTTCACCGCCGATCTTGAAAACCAGCTGGATACGGTCAGCGCGGGCGATGCGGATTACAAGGATGTTCTGGGGCAATTCTGGCGCGATTTCTCTGCCGCAATCGCGGAGACCGCGGATCTTCGGATCACCGAAGTGCTGGAAAAGATCAACGAAGTCCTGGAACCTCATCTCTTTCCCCCGACCGAGGACGGGTCCGACCCGCGCCTGTGTCCGAACTGCGGGGCCGGCCGGCTGAGCATGCGCACGGCGCGGTCGGGCGGCGCCTTCATCGGCTGCTCGAATTATCCCGAGTGCCGTTATACCCGCGCTTTCGGCCCCCCCGGAGCGGAAGATCACAGCGAAATCCCGCCGGAAGGAAAGCTGCTCGGCGAAGATTCGGGCGACAAAATCTACGTGTTCAAGGGACGTTTCGGCCCCTACGTGCAGCGTGGCGATGTGACGGAAGACAACAAGAAACCGCCCCGTCAGTCCATTCCCAAGGAATGGCCGCCTGAAGAGGTCGACTTGCCGCAGGCGCTCAAGCTGCTGTCCTTGCCCCGGGAAATCGGCCCGCACCCCGAGGACGGCATAGCCGTCTGGGCGAATATCGGGCGGTACGGGCCGTATCTGAAACACGCACCCTCCACATCGGACCGCGGCGGCACGAATGCCAACCTGGAAAGCATTGAAGAGGTTTTCACGGTCGGCATGAACCGCGCGGTGCAGCTTCTGGCCGAAAAAGTCGCGAGCCGGGGCCGCCGGGGTGGCGCGGCCAAAACCCTGCGCGAATTGGGAGAACATCCTGATGAAGGCGGTCCCGTGAGCATCATGGAGGGCAAATACGGGCCCTACGTCAAATGGGAAAAGATCAACGCAACCTTGCCGAAAGACGCTGATCCGGCGAAGTTATCGCTGGAGGCGGCAGTGGCGCTTGTGGACGAAAAGGCAGCCCAGAAAGGCAAGAAACGTCGCAAAACGACAGGCAAGAAAACGGGTGCAAAGTCCAAAAAAGCGACTGCCAGAAGCGCCGGCTGAAACTTTTTACCTGCCATGCCCGTCGTTGCATTGCCGTCGCCGATACGCTCCGGCGTCAGGTCGCAATATCCTTGTGCTATGGTATACCCTGACATACTAATGAAACGACTCTGCCACTGAACGGTGGCCAAAACAGGGACAACTGCCTCTGGTGTGCCAGCCAGATCAAGGGAAGCAACATGAAAAAAGTATATACTTCGGCGTCCGAGGCGCTTGACGGAGTTTTGCATGACGGCATGCTGATCGCGGCAGGTGGGTTCGGCCTCTGCGGGATCCCGGAACTCTTGCTGGCAGCGATCCGCGATGCAGGCACGAAAGACCTGACCTTCGCGTCGAACAATGCCGGTGTGGATGACTTTGGAATCGGCATCCTTTTGCAGACACGGCAAGTCAGGAAGATGATTTCATCTTATGTCGGGGAGAACGCGGAATTCATGCGCCAATACCTCTCGGGCGAATTGGAACTGGAATTCAACCCTCAGGGCACGCTGGCCGAGAGAATGCGCGCCGGCGGCTGCGGCATCCCCGGTTTTTACACGAAAACCGGTGTGGGAACCGTCATCGCGGAGGGCAAGGAGCACAAGGACTTCGACGGGGAGACCTACATACTCGAGCGCGGCATCGTCGCAGATCTTTCAATAGTGAAAGCATGGAAAGCGGACCCGACCGGGAACCTCGTGTTTCGCAAGACGGCGCGCAACTTCAATCCCCCGGCGGCCATGTGCGGCAAGATCTGCGTTGTCGAGGTCGAAGAAATCGTTCCAACAGGCAGTCTGGATCCCGACAGCATTCACCTGCCCGGCATATACGTTCATCGCCTCATACAGGGCGAGCACGAAAAACGCATAGAGCAGCGCACAACGCGAGCCGCGTGAGACGTAACGTATGGCTGACACTCTTACATATTCGCAAACCGAAGCGGCGGATGAACGGGACCTTTTCGACGATGACGGCTTTGAGGGATTTGCACGGGCTCAGGTGTCCATGGTGCTGACCAATCCCAATCTCGAAGACAATCCCATCGTCTATGTCAATCAGGCCTTCACCCGCACGACCGGGTATGCGCGCACTGCGACGATCGGACGGAACTGCCGTTTCCTGCAGGGCGAAGACACCGACAAAGCCGCCGTGGACATCCTGCGCAGCGCGATCGAACTGGATAAGAACGTCACCGTCGATATTCTGAATTACAAGGCGAATGGCGCGCCTTTCATGAATCGTCTGATCGTGTCGCCGATACACGACAACAAAGGCAATACGCTGTATTTCGTCGGAATCCAGAAAGAACTGCGCAACGGCGAACGGGACCCGAACGCCGAAAAGATAAACGATCAGCTGATGGAAGTGCAGAATCGCGTCCATTCCGACCTGTCGATGATAATCACGATGATCCGGCAACAATCGGCGGCAACCTCGGTGCCCGACGATTTCGCGGCTCTGAGCCGTCGTGTCGAAACGCTGCAGCTGCTCTACGAAGAGATGAAGCTGGCGGATCAGCAATCCAATCGCGACAACATCCAGATGGGCAGTTTCATATCGCGCCTGTCCAGCGCCATCGCGCATACCGAGGGACGGCCCGGCATCCGCATGAACATGCAGGTCGAGCCGGTCAACGTGCCGATAGAAGTCGCGACCCGCGTCGGGCTCGTCGTATCGGAACTGTTGACCAATACGTTCCAGCATGCCTTCGAGCGCATGGATGCGGGTCTCGTGGAAATCCGCATGTCTCAGCTCAGTGCCGGCGGGCTGCGCTTGATTGTCTCCGACGACGGCACCGGCATCCCCGCTTCGATGGCCTGGCCGTCGGGCAAAACCGTGGGCGGTCGGATCATCTCGGGTCTGATCGAAGGTCTGGAGGGCACGCTGCATCTTGGACGTGGCGCTGCAGGCAGCTTCATTACCATCGACGTGCCGGCAGGCGCGTCACTCACCGATTAAGGATAGATAGGACGATTTATGCCTTGGGACCGCAACCAGATGGCCGCCCGTGCCGCACAGGAACTCGAAGACGGATGGTACGTCAATCTCGGGATCGGCATTCCGACCCTGGTGAGCAATTACATTCCTGATGGCATCGAAGTCACCCTGCAGTCTGAGAACGGCATGTTGGGCATGGGCCCCTTTCCGATCGAAGGCACCGAGGACGCTGATCTCATCAACGCGGGCAAACAGACGATCACCGAGTTGCCGCAGACCGCTTATTTCGACAGCGCGCAGTCGTTCGGCATGATTCGCGGCGGAAAGATCGCGATGGCCATTCTCGGCGCGATGGAAGTGGCCGAAAACGGCGATCTGGCGAACTGGATGATCCCGGGCAAGCTGGTGAAGGGCATGGGCGGGGCGATGGATCTCGTCGCTGGCGTGGGGCGCGTTGTCGTGGTCATGGACCACACCTCCAAGCACGGGGACAGCAAGCTTCTGAAGGAGTGCACGCTGCCGCTGACCGGCAAGGGCGTTGTCGATCGCATCATCACCAATCTGGGCGTACTGGACGTGGTCGAAGGCGGCCTGAAGATCGTCGAGACCGCCGACGGTGTCAGCGAAGCGGATATCCGGGCCGCGACAGAGGCAACGATTGTCTGACGGAATGACGCATCGCTGCGCGTTGCTCAATTCAACCCGACAAACACACAACCGTCCGAAATAAGCTCCGGCGGCGTCAGGCACAGACCGCGGGCTACCTGAAACGCGGCGAGTACTTTCGGAACATAGTCGCGCGT
>JASFFN010000099.1:0-6367 GCA_050124275.1 Roseobacter sp.
TCCGCACCTTCCCGAAACGTCTGTAAATCAAATGTGCGTTCGAGTTTCGAAGCGAAAGATCGGCTCATTTCTCCCGCCGTTCGATGCATGTCTTGCCAATCGCATGCCAACTCGACCAGATTTGCACCGAACCGAATATGAAAGGATAGGGCATGCGCGCCATGCAGGTCACAGCACTGGGAGAACCTCTCAGCATACAGGAACTGCCAAAGCCGGATCCCGGTGAAGGTCAGGTCGTCGTCAAAGTTCATACCTGCGGGCTCAATTTTGGTGACCTTCTGGCGATCAAGGGGACCTACCAGGAGCGACCGGAAATGCCCTTTACGCTGGGTATGGAATTATGCGGTACCGTGACCGAAGTCGGCATGGGCGTTGAACACTTCAAGGTCGGCCAACGCATCGCGGCCTATTGCGGCTTTGGCGCGCTGGCGCAATACGCCGCTGTCCCGGCCAATGTCTGCGTGCCGATCCCGGATCAGATGACAGCCGAGCACGCGGCGGCGTTCCTCATCGCCTATGGCACCAGTCATGTGGCGCTTGATTACAAGGCGAGGCTGAAATCAGGCGAACGCCTGCTGGTGCTCGGGGCTTCCGGCGGCGTTGGTTTGACGGCCGTCGAACTTGGCAAGCTCATGGGGGCCGAAGTGATCGCCGTCGCACGTGGGGCGGAAAAGCTTGCCGTCGCAAAGGCGGCGGGTGCCGATCATCTGATCGATTCCGACCGTGACGATATCCGGGAAGCGGTCAAAGCGCTGGGTGGTGCGGATGTGGTCTACGATCCCATCGGCGGAGAGCAGTTCAAGGCCGCGATGCGGGCCTGCCGCCCCGAGGCGCGCCTGATCCCGCTCGGATTCGCTTCGGGCGAGGTGCCGCAGATCCCGGCCAACCACCTGCTGGTAAAGAACCTGACCGTGATCGGGTTTTACTGGGGCGGGTACACACGCGTGAACCCGAAGGTGCTGACGGACAGTTTCGAAGTGCTGATCCAATGGTATGTGGACGGCAAGATCAAACCGCATGTGAGCAACGTTCTCCCGCTGGAACAGGCCAACGAGGCGCTCGATCTGCTGCGCATGCGCAAAGCGACGGGAAAAGTAGTCGTCAAGATCGATTGACGAAAGCGAAGGCATGCAGGTTTTCGAAGCCATCATCAGTGACCGCGGCTCGAAATATGCGGTGTCCGGCGGCGCCTGCCGATCCGAAGCAGATGCGAAAGAGTTCGTCCAAAGGCTGAAGAAACGCAAGAAATTTTCCAAGGCGACCCACCATTCCTGGGCCGTTCTGACACCGGGTGGTGCTTTGAAAAACGACGACGGTGAGACCGGCGCGGGCATGGTGATCCTGCGCATGCTGGAGCGGGACCGCATTCAGAACGAAATCATCGTCGTAACCCGCTGGTTTGGCGGCAAGCACCTTGGCGGCGACCGGTTTCGGCACGTGCAGGAAGCCGTGCGGATTTACCTTGAACGGCGCGGCTGACGTCTGAACCTGTCAACGGCGCCTGAGCGGTCCGCGCGCGATTTTTCGAGACCTCTGCTGTTCGCGCAGGAACACGAAAAGCCCCGAGGCGAGGATGAGGGCCATGCCTGCCCAGACCTCCCACGACGGCAGCTCGGCAAAAATGACCCATCCCCAGAAGACCGCCAGCGGCAAGCCGGCATATTCAAAGGGGGCTATGGTCGCCGCGTCGCTGAGCCGGTAGGCCTGACTGAGGCAATACCCGATGATCGCCGCATTCGCCCCCATGCCGAAGATGATCCAGCGATCGGTCGCTTCCGGCCATATCCACGCGCGGAGCAGAAACCGCACGGAGGGATCGACGTTGTCGTTTGCGGCGAAACGGCCATCTCCCGCGATGAGGAAAAAGCCCACGGAGACCGCGACAAACGACACGTGAACATAGACCGACAACGCCGATGCCTTGCTTTCCATGCCCAGTTTCCGGGTCATGATCTGGTTGAGCGCGTAGGTGAGTGCGGCGAGTACAGGCAGGAGCAAAACGAGACGCGAGGCCTGCAGGCTATCCGCGTCCGCCCAGGGGCGCTGCATGAGGATGACGCCCGCAAATCCGACACAAACCGCACCGAACCGCATGGCGCCGACTTTTTCGCCCAGCACTGGGATGGACAGCAGCGTGATGAACAGAGGGGCCACAAAGAACAGAGCGGTGGCATCGGCGAGCGGCATGGCCGCGAGCGCTGCGAAAAAACTCATGTTTGCAACGACGATCAGCAGTCCGCGGATCGCGTGCAGAAAGGGCCGGCGCGTCTTGAGAATTCTCCACCCGCCTTCCATCTGGATAAGAAAGACCGAGAATATCAGGGCAATCGCCGAGCGCAGAAAAACAAGCTCGTGCAACGGATAGGCGCCGGACAGCTCCTTGATGAGCATGTCGTTTACGGAAATCGCCAGGATGCCTGCAAGAACGAAGACGATCCCAAGGGTTTCGGATGTGTCATGGCTCGCCGTCATCGGGTCGGGATATCATCGCAGACGAGGCTGTCTTGCACGCTTGCGACCTGCGATGACGCTGGTGCGATGCCTTGACCGATCCATGAACATGTGTTTCGACCCTGTTTTTATGGGAAGCGCAGGCGTATGAAGCGCGCGTGAAAAAGGAGCCTTGTGATGTCACCGATCCTCGACATTGTTGCGTTGCGCAAAACCTATTCGGATGGATTCGAGGCGCTGAAGGATGTCAGCCTGAAGATTGAAAAGGGCGAAATCGTCGCCTTGCTGGGGCCCAACGGTGCCGGGAAAACGACATTGATCTCGACGGTCTGCGGTATCACGCAATCGACGTCGGGCACGGTTCGGGTTGGCGGTTTCGACATCGAAAGCGACTTTCGGGAGGCCCGCAGGATAATCGGACTCGTCCCGCAGGAGATCAATCTCGAGCCCTTTGAAAAAGTCATCAATACGGTACGGTTTTCGCGCGGCCTTTTCGGTAAACCGCGCGATGACGAGAAAATCGAGGAAATCCTGCGCCAGCTTTCTCTGTGGGACAAGCGCAACAACCAGGTTCGTGAGCTGTCCGGCGGGATGAAGCGTCGTGTGCTGATTGCCAAGGCACTGTCGCATGAGCCGCAGCTTCTGTTTCTGGATGAACCGACCGCAGGTGTGGATGTCGAGTTGCGCAAGGACATGTGGGATATCGTCGCCCGGCTGAAGTCGACTGGCGTGACGATCGTCCTGACGACCCATTACATCGAGGAAGCCGAAGCAATCGCGGATCGGGTGGGGGTCATTGCGAAGGGTGAGATGCTGTTGATTGAAGAAAAGCGCCAGCTGATGCGCCGGTTGGGCAAGAAACAGCTCGACGTGCAGCTGACGCAGCCGGTCGGTTCCATTCCCGCATCACTGC
This sequence comes from Roseobacter sp., assembly GCA_050124275.1. GTDB lineage: Bacteria > Pseudomonadota > Alphaproteobacteria > Rhodobacterales > Rhodobacteraceae > Roseobacter. The sequence continues at coordinate 3,365 of JASFFN010000099.1, forward strand.
AAAAACATGATCTGACCCTGGGGCCCGACGGCCGGACGCTGGTTTACACCTACCATACACGGGGCAACCGGACGGGCATCACAAAGCTGCTGTCCGATGTTTCCTCGGCGGGTCTTGTTCTGCAGGATGTCGTCACCCGTCAGAGCAGCCTCGAGGATATTTTTGTCGACCTTGTTAAATCAAACTCGGGGGATACGCGATGAATGTCCTTGCGATAAAGGCGATTTTTAAATTCGAAATGGCGCGTTTCTTTCGGACGATCGCCCAGAGCCTGATCTCCCCCGTTTTGTCGACGTCGCTCTATTTCGTGGTCTTCGGGGCGGCGATCGGCAGTCGAATTCAGGAAGTGGAGGGCGTGGGGTACGGTGCGTTCATCGTGCCGGGCCTCATCATGCTGTCTGTCATCACGCAGGCGATCTCGAACGCGTCGTTCGGCATTTACTTCCCCAAGTTCATCGGCACCACCTATGAGCTTTTGTCCGCGCCGGTGAGTTTTCTGGAGATCGTCGCGGGCTACGTCGGGGCGGCGGCCACAAAGGCGCTTTTCATCGGACTCATTATCCTGGGCACATCGTTCCTGTTCGTCGACATCGAGATCGCGCATCCGCTTGCCATGATACTGTTTCTGGTGCTGACCTGCCTGAGCTTTGCGCTCTTGGGGTTCATCATCGGCATCTGGGCGGGCAATTTCGAGCAATTGCAACTGGTGCCGCTTCTGGTGGTTACGCCGCTGGTATTTCTCGGTGGCGCATTTTATTCGATTTCGATGCTGCCCCCGGTCTGGCAGACAATTTCGCTTTTCAATCCGGTTGTTTATCTCATCTCGGGGTTCCGGTGGTCGTTTTTCGGCGCGGCCGATGTGCCGATCGGTTTGTCGCTTTTGGCGATCGGGGCGTTCACCTGCCTTTGTCTCGTGGTCATCGGCTGGATTTTCAAAACAGGCTGGCGGCTTCGTCAATAACATCACAGGCCAAAAACTCTTGTATGCGCGCCTTGTTTGCCCGGTGCCGCCATTCTACATGAGCACTCATGAAACGCTGGATACCCTTTCTCAAGTCAGACCCGCTCGTCTCCGTTGTGCGCCTGTCGGGCATGATCAACGCGTCGGGACGAGGATTTCTGAACGATACAACGCTTGCCCCCGTGCTTGAAAAAGCCTTCACGCGCGGCAAACCGGCTGCGGTCGCGCTCGAAGTGAACTCGCCCGGCGGCAGCCCCGTCCAGTCGTCGCTCATCGGTAGCCGCATTCGCCGTCTGGCGGAGGAAAAGGAAGTCCCCGTTATTGCCTTTGTTGAGGATGTCGCTGCCTCCGGGGGCTACTGGCTGGCGGCCGCGGCGGACGAGATTTACGCGGACGAAAGCTCCGTTCTCGGCTCCATCGGCGTGATCTCGGCGTCCTTCGGCGCACATGAGTTCCTGGAGCGCAAGGGTATAGAGCGGCGCGTCTACACAGCCGGAAAATCCAAATCGATGCTGGATCCGTTCCGGCCTGAAAATCCCGACGATGTGGCCCGTCTCAAGGTCATCCTGGAAGACATCCATGCAAATTTCAAAGCGCATGTTTCGGCGCGGCGCAACGGCAAATTGCCCGAAGGCCGGGACCTTTTCACCGGCGAGGTCTGGCTGGCGCGCAAGGCACTGGACGTCGGCCTGATAGACGGGATCGGCCATCTCAAACCGATGATGAAAGAGCGTTTCGGCGACAAGGTCCGGTTTCGCCGCTACGATGCGCGCAAGTCTTTGCTGACCCGCTTCGGGTCGCAGATCATCGACGACGCGCTGCACGGCGTGGAAGAACGCAGTGCATTTGCCCGGTTCGGGCTGTGATCCGATGATTTTAAAGATTGTCACCATCTTCCTTATCGTCATGGGCGTTCTGGCGATGTTCGGAAAGTTGCACTGGCTGGGCGGCAAACGTCTCGCCTCGGTCAAATGCCGTTCATGCGGCCGCTATCGCATCGGACGCGGCCCGTGCCCCTGTGGCGACAAGGGGGGGCGTGCATGACGCCCTGGCTGCTTTCCGGTCTCGGGCTGTTGATCCTTCTGCTGGCTGGCGACTCTCTCGTGAAGGGGGCGGTGAACCTCAGCCTGCGTCTCGGCGTGCCGGCACTGATCGTGAGCCTGACCATCGTGGCGTTCGGGACGTCTGCGCCGGAACTGCTGATCTCCATTCAAGCGATCTTGGACAATGCGCCCGGGCTCGCGCTTGGCAATGTCGTGGGATCGAATACCGCGAACATACTTCTGGTGCTCGGAATTCCGGCCCTGCTTGCGACAATGCACACGTCCGAATGCGAGACGCGCAAGACGTACATGTTCATGATCGTCGCGTCCGTGCTGTTCATCGCTTTGGCCGCCAGAGGCGTGTTCGACTGGTTTTCGGGTTTCATCCTGCTCGGGGCTTTGGCCTTCGTGCTGGGGGATGCTTTCCGGGATGCGCACCAGCACCGGAACGCGGACCGTGACGAAGAAGAGGATCCTGAAGGCGCGGACCCGAGTCTGCCCATCTGGCGGATCATGATATTCCTCCTTCTGGGACTGGTCGGCCTGCCGCTCGGCGCGGACCTTCTCGTCGATAATGCAACGATCCTTGCCCAACAGTACGGTGTCTCGGACACCGTGATCGGACTGACGCTGGTTGCCATCGGAACATCTCTGCCGGAACTCGCGACAACGGTGATGGCCGCCATCCGCCGGCAGGCCGACGTGGCCTTGGGCAACGTCATCGGTTCCAATATGTTCAACCTTCTGGCGATCATAGGCATTTCGAGCTTTGTCGGAGTGATCCCGGTTGATCCCGAGTTTCTGCAATTCGATTTATGGGTGATGCTGGGGGCGTCCGTGCTTTTGCTGCCGTTTGTCTTTCTTGGCTGGAATATCACGCGCACCTGGGGTGTCGTCTTGGCCGCGCTCTATTTGCTCTACCTGAAGGTTCTGCTGTCATGAAACGCATAGCGGAGCGAATGTAATGAGCAGAGCATTGGTCACGGGCGCGGGCCAGCG
>JASFFN010000100.1:0-6359 GCA_050124275.1 Roseobacter sp.
AGGTCCCGAGCACGTACCCATTTCAGATTCTGCGCTTCGCGCGACACTGGTGTTCCCTCCCACTTGCGACAGGCAAACAGGGGCATCAGCAAATGGAAATCGTCATAGCTGTGACTGGCAAAGGTCAGTGGAGCAAGGCAGGACTCCCACGTATTGATGCCGAGTTCTTCTTCAAGTTCGCGGATCAATGCCGCTTCGGGTGTTTCACCGGCTTCGACCTTGCCGCCGGGAAACTCCCACAATCCGGCCATGGATTTCCCTTCGGGCCTTTGCGCGAGCAGCACCCGCCCATCGATGTCAATGAGGGCGACCGCAGAAACGAGGATGGTTTTCATTGCTCCGCCCTAACGCAGTCTATGATCGGTAGTCGGCATTGATGTCGATGTAGCCGTGGGTCAGATCACAGGTCCAGACCGTCGCCTGCCCCGTGCCAAGACCGATGTCGACGGAAATCGAAATGTTTTGCTCTTTCATATGCTTTGCGGCATCCGCTTCGCGGTACTCTGGGCTGACCCATCCATTTTCGGCAACCAGAACGTCGCCAAAGCGAATGGACAGTAAATCGCGGTCCGCCGCGGCGCCGGACTTGCCGATAGCCATGACGATGCGTCCCCAGTTCGGGTCTTCGCCGGCGATTGCAGTTTTGACGAGGGGGGAGTTCGCAATCGACAATGCGTGGATTTTCGCATCGGCATCCGACGCGGCACCGGAAACGGTGATTTCGACGAACTTGGTCGCCCCTTCGCCGTCTTTGACGACAAGGTGGGCAAGGTCCAGCATGACCGTGTACAGGGCGTCGCTGAAAGCCGCGCTGTCCGACGCATCGACGCCGGAGGTGCCGGTTGCCGCAACCAGAAGGCTGTCCGATGTGGAAGTATCGCTGTCGACCGTGATGGCATTGAATGTTTTTTCGGCGTGCCGTGCGACAAGGCTTTGCAGATGATCCTGTCCGATCCGCGCGTCGGTGAAGATATAGACCAGCATTGTCGCCATGTCCGGCGCGATCATGCCGGAGCCCTTGGCGATTCCCGCGATCTTGACCGGGCGCCCATCGATGGTGATATGTGCCGCTGCGCCCTTCGGGAAGGTGTCCGTGGTCATGATCGCGCGCGCCGCATCCGCGATTCCGTCAGGATTGAGCGTGTCAGACAGAGTGGCGATATGACGCGTAATGCGCTCAAACGGTAAAGGTTCGCCAATCACGCCGGTGGACGCGGTGAACACGCGGTCTTGCGGCACGTCGCAGGCCTCGGCAGTGGCAGCGGTGATGGCCTTGACGGCTCGCTCTCCGTTCTTGCCGGTAAAAGCGTTCGAATTTCCGGAATTCACGAGAATGACCGCGCCTGCCTTGTGTGGCCCGCCAAGCTTGGCCTGACAGTCCAGCACCGGTGCAGACCGCGTGGTCGAGCGGGTGAAGACACCTGCGATCGTTGTGCCGGGCACCAGTTTCGCCATCATCACGTCGGTCCGGCCCGTGTAACGCACCCCTGCGGCGATGGTTGAAAAGCCAACCCCGTCGATCGCCGGCAGATCGGGGAATTGCGCCGGAGCCAGCGGGGACACGGCGGATATCTTTGCCATCGGTATTATTCCAGAAGATCGCGGCGGTTGACGATGTCCGGTGTCAGCCCTTCTATGTCCGGACGGACCACATCGGCATTTTCCCCGGCAGCCGTAATGATTTGACTTGCGGCAGCCGTGCGCAACTCACGCAGAAGCGCCTCGCGGGATTCGTCCAGAGTGGGCGGCGCATTCTTGCGCGTGTCGTTCAGTTTGATGACATGCCATCCGAACTGGGTTTGCACCGGGTCGGAGATTTCGCCGATTTCGAGCGCAATCGTGGCCGCTTCGAAAGGCGGCACCATCATACCGGTGCCAAACCAGCCGAGGTCTCCGCCACCTGGTCCGGAAGGACCCGTGGATTTTTCGCGCGCCGTGGCGGCAAAGTCCGCACCTCCGTCAAGTGTTTCCTTGACGGCGATGGCCTCCTCTTCGGTTTCGACGAGAATATGCGACGCGTTATATTCATCCTGCGGTTCGAAATCCGCGATACTTGCCTCGTAGGCGGCTTGCAGGTCTTCATCGGTCACTGCGTTTGCCAGTTCGCGCTCGATCGCTTCTCCGGCGCGAAGCGACCGATCCTCGTTCTCGAGCGTCAGGCTCACCAGTGGCGGCAGACTTTCGACGGTCTGCGCAAGCGCCGTCTGTTGGATCAGTTGCAGGAGGATACCGTCAAAGAGCGTTTCCGGCGGCAGCTGGTTGTACTGTTCCGGCAGCGTGGCACGCGCCGCGATGAGATGACCGACGGTTATGTCCTGACCGTTTACCGTGGCCAGAACCGTATCCGGGCTGATTTCTCCGGCGTCCTGAGCGGTGGCGGGCGACATCAGACCTGCACAGCACAGAGCAACGGCCAGAATTCTGAGATGATTTTGCATGGAATAGTCCTATGACGGGGGCGCGATGGAGCGCGACATTGACACGGTTTGGTGTGACCCTTACATCGCCCGTGGGGCGCTGCAAGAGTGCGGCGTTCATTTACCTTCTATGGGTTGCATCGCGGACGAGCAAGCAGATCAGCGCCTGACCCAAATACTTCGGCTGGAGAACGCATGCTGGGCATCGGAACACTCACGAAAAAGGTCTTTGGAACACCCAACGACCGGAAAATAAAAGCGATACGTCCCCTTATCGCGCAGATCAACGATCTGGAGCCCGAGTATCAGAAGCTGTCCGACGAAGGAATCCGGGAAAAGACACAAGAGCTGCGCAAACGGGCGCTTGACGGGCAAAGCCTTGACGATCTTTTGCCGGAAGCCTTCGCCAATTGCCGGGAAGCCGCGCGCCGGGCCTTGGGGCTTCGCGCCTTCGATACGCAGCTGATGGGTGCGGTCTTCCTGCACCAGGGCAATATCGCCGAGCAGAAGACCGGAGAGGGTAAAACGCTCACGGCGACTTTTGCCGCCTATCTGAATGCGCTGACGGGCAAGGGCGTGCACATCGTGACCGTCAACGAATATCTTGCCAAGCGCGATGCCGCATGGATGGGCACGGTTTTCGGCGCCTTGGGGCTGACGACGGGCGTGGCCTATTCGGATATGCCCGAAGAGGAAAAACGTGCCGCCTACGACAGCGACATTACCTATGCCACCAACAACGAGCTCGGGTTCGACTACCTGCGCGACAATATGAAGTCGGAACTGAGCCAGATCTATCAGAAGCACCACAATTTCGCGATCGTGGACGAGGTCGACAGCATTCTGATCGACGAGGCGCGGACGCCGCTCATCATTTCCGGACCGTCGCAGGATCGCTCGGAGCTCTACCAGAAGATCGATGCCGTCATCCCCGACTTGAAGGACGAGCATTTCGAGCTCGATGAAAAGACGCGCAACGTGACCTTCACCGACGAGGGGAACGAGTTTCTCGAAGAGCTTTTGATGGCGCGCGGGTTGCTGGAGGAAGGTCAGTCGCTGTATGATCCCGAAAGCACCACCATCGTGCACCACATCAATCAGGGCCTGCGCGCGCATAAACTCTTCCAGCGCGACAAGGACTACATTGTAAGAGACGACAACGTGGTTCTGATTGACGAGTTCACGGGCCGCATGATGCCTGGACGCCGGCTGTCTGACGGGCTGCATCAGGCGATCGAAGCCAAGGAGAATGTCCCGATCCGTCCTGAGAACGTCACACTGGCGTCAGTGACGTTCCAGAACTACTTCCGCCTCTATGACAAACTGGCGGGAATGACCGGCACCGCGCTGACCGAAGCCGAAGAATTCATGGAAATCTATGGCTTGGGCGTCGTCGAAGTCCCCACGAACAAACCAGTCGCCAGGGTAGATGAGGACGATCAGGTCTACCGCACAGCGCGTGAAAAATACCAGGCGATGCTTGAGCAGATCAAGGAGAGCAACGCCAAGGGCCAGCCTGTCCTGGTGGGCACGACGTCGATTGAAAAGTCTGAAATGCTCAGCAAAATGCTCAAAGAGGCCGGGATCGAGCACAACGTTCTCAATGCGCGCCAGCACGAGAAGGAAGCCCAGATCGTCGCGGATGCCGGTAAGTTCGGAGCCGTGACGATTGCGACCAACATGGCAGGTCGTGGTACGGACATTCAGCTTGGCGGCAACGTCGACATGCAGGTCATGAACGCGCTTGCCAACGATCCCGAGGCGGACCCCGACGCATTGCGCGCCAAGGTCGAGGCGGAACACGCGGATGAAAAAGCGAAGGTGATTGACGCGGGCGGTCTGCACGTTATCGCATCGGAACGTCACGAAAGCCGACGCATCGATAATCAGCTGCGCGGTCGTTCCGGCCGCCAGGGCGACCCCGGCCGGTCGTCTTTCTTTCTCAGCCTCGAAGATGACCTGATGCGGATTTTTGGATCGGAGCGGCTGGAGAAGGTGCTCAAGACGCTTGGCCTGAAAGAAGGCGAGGCGATCATCCATCCCTGGGTCAACAAGTCGCTTGAGCGGGCGCAAGCCAAGGTCGAAGGCCGCAACTTCGATATCCGCAAGCAATTGTTGAAATTCGACGATGTCATGAACGAGCAGCGCAAGGTGATCTTTGGCCAGCGCCGCGAGATCATGGAGGCCTCCGACCTGAATGAGATCGCGACGGACATGCGGCATCAGGTGATTGACGATCTGATCGATCAGTATCTGCCACCCAATACCTATGCGGACCAATGGGATGCGGAGGGTCTGTACGCTTCGGTGAAAGAGCAACTGGGCGTCGATGTGCCCGTTCTCGACTGGGTGGAGGAAGAAGGCGTAGACGACGACCTGATCCGTGATCGCCTGGTGGAAGCGACGGACGCATTCATGAAGGACAAGGCGGAGCTGTTCGGCGCCGAGAATATGCGCAACATTGAAAAGCAGCTGCTCTTGCAGTCCATCGATACGAAGTGGCGGGAGCATTTGCTGACACTCGAGCATTTGCGCTCGGTCGTTGGCTTCAGAGGCTATGCGCAACGTGATCCCCTGAACGAGTACAAAAACGAATCCTTCCAGCTGTTCGAAGGGATGCTGGACAGTCTGCGGGCCGACGTGACCCAAAAGTTGTCACAGATCCGTCCGATGACCGAGGAGGAGCAGCGCGAAATGATCGAACAGATCAGAGCGCAGCAGGCGGCGGCCCAGGCTGCAGCGGCGGGGGCGGCAAACCCGGTTCCGGCAGCAGAGGCCGGGCAGGTGCCCGGGCAGCAAGCCTTTATCGAGGATGATCCGACAACATGGGGAAACCCCGGCCGAAACGAGGCATGCCCCTGCGGATCTGGCAAGAAATTCAAGCACTGCCACGGACGGATGATCTGATCTTTGCGCCTTGATGTTGCCCGAATGACACCCCCGCGGCGTCATATCTCAGCCCCGTTTACCTTTCATTAACGAGTCTGGAGAGGTGCTGGAAAGGGGTCAACAATGTCTCGAAAGGCCGAGGTTGGAACAGCGATTGCATCGTTGGGTTGCGCGCTCGCGATCGGGTTCATCATGCAACAAGGCGAAGTCGCGGAACAGCGTTACGGTTCAGCGGATGCGACCCCCGCATCATCCATCCAGATTGTCGGAGAGCCGCCTGTCACGCCGGTGAGGTTTACCGAGATAGAAGCAACACCACTTGCGCCTTTGCGGGTACGGTCGATCAAACTGACGTCCGGGCAAATCGTTGCGCCTCCTCCGGCCGCGCTTTTTGGCGCAGAGATCAAAACGCTTGCCGACGCGTCCGCACAGGCCAGTGAAGAAATCGGTAATGACTTGGAGCGCGCAGCAACGAAAGAGCCGGCTGATTGCCCCCTCGAAATCTCTGCGGACCCCATCGGCGGTGCCATGCTGAGCCTTGATCTCAAGGCAACCTGCCTCGCAGGTAGCGAGGTTATCATCACGCACGACGTGTTGACCTTCAGCGACGTGCTCTCTGACACTGGTGAATTGACCGTCTTCGTGCCGGCGCTTTCCGAAAAGGCTGTTGTCGAAGCGGTCTTCGCTACGGGCGAGAAAGCCGAGGCACGGGCGGAGGTGAAGAGCCTTTCGCTTTACGACCGGGTTCTGGTCCAGTGGCGTGGTGCGGCCAACATGCGCATGAGTTTGGGCGACGCTGATGCCACCCGGGGCGAAGCCGGCCATGTATGGGCGGTGGCCACGGAGGAAATGCCGCAAGCTTCCGAAAGCCAAGAGGAATATCTCTCTTCCACCTTGGGCAAGGTGCATTCCGTCTCGCAAGTTTCCGAAGTCTACACGTTCCCCGAAACGACGTCCGCCTCCGATCGTGCTGTCGACCTGACAGTCGAAACCGAGATCACGGCGGATAACTGCGGTCAGGAGATCCCGGTGAAAGCCGCGCGCATATTTGCG
>JASFFN010000101.1:0-6340 GCA_050124275.1 Roseobacter sp.
ATTATTCCAACCTGAACCTTCCGGACCTGGACCTTTCGACCGCACAAAAAATCATTGACCCGTCTACGCTGGATACATTGTCGGATGCTTCCGAACCTGATGGCTTGACCGCCACCGGCCGCGACAGCTCCGGGATCGGTATCGCTTTGCCAGATCTTCCATCCGAGTCCGCTGGCCGCGAGCCCGAGAGTCGGCATGATCTGCCGGACTTCGAGAACGATTTGCCTGATCTGCCCGAGTTGCCTGACCTCAAAGACGAAGAAATGGGCCCTGAAGATCTTCCGAAACTGAACACTGCTTGATCACAAGCGAGACAGTTCAAAGACGCGCGGCGGCTTCCAGCGTCGGTCTCAGGTTTTCGAGATCATAACCGCCAGCGCGAGCGGCGCTCAGAATGTCATCTACAGGCATGTCCTTTGCAGCCGCGAGCGCCCAGGCAATTGTCGAACGGGTGCCGGACGCGCAATAAGCCAGAACCGGTCCATCGCAGGCGGCCATCAAGGCACGATTTGCCGCAATTATCTCAGGCGTCATGTTCTGATGTGTCAGCGGCTGTGAGACGAACTCCAACCCGGCCTGCGCGGCCGCGGATTTAATTGCGGCCATGCGGTGACTTGGCGGAACCTCCTCATCCGGCCTGTTGCACAAGACACGCTTGATGCCGGCCGCGGCTATCTCCGGCATGTCCTCGGGGGAAACTTGCGGAGCCGCGAAAAAACGGGGCGTTATCTGTCGGATATCCATATCCATACGGTTAGGGCATCGTTGGCGGGCTGTCCAGATATCGTTGCACAGAGAATCTGCGCCGGATATCAAAGCCCTTCGCCCGCACCGGAATCCGCCGGCCAGACACCGGCGTTAAGCGAGGAAAATTCCCAGGACGACCAGCATCAGTCCGGTCACCGACAAGAGCAGGGCGCCCAGGTTCATCGGTATGGCCTTGCGCAGCTTCTCGCGCAACGCATCTTCCGAGAGCTTTGCGCGGCGCGCGCGCGCAACGAACACAATGCACCAGACAAGCCCACACAGACCGGCCAGAGACACCAATGCGCCGCTCCAGATCAGAACATCGAAAATCGTCGTGCCGCCCGCGTTTTCCATGGCGTGCAGCTATAGAACCGGCGATCCGTTGGCAAGAGCCGACCGCCCGTCGGACCGGCGACGGCGCCCGGCAACCGGGGCGCCGGAGGGATCCCGCCGCGACACCCGAATTGTCTTGCCGTCCGCGTCTCGGATGCGGCGAAGACGCTTGCAGCGAACACACGCGGGCGCTAGGCAGTCCCGGCGACTGACCCGATTTCCAAGGAGCCTCTCATGAGTGATGCAATCAGCGATCCGACCTCACCTGACACGCAAGAAAACGCCAGCTACCGCGTCACCTCGAACGAATTGCGTCAGTTCGTAGAGCGAATTGAGCGGTTGGATGCTGAAAAGAAAGACCTGGCGGATCAGCAGAAAGAAGTCATGGCCGAGGCAAAGGCGCGCGGATATGACACAAAGGTTCTGCGCAAGGTCATCGCGCTCCGCAAGCGTGATGCAGATGACATCGCCGAAGAAGAAGCCGTGCTGGAGATGTACAAAGAAGCGCTGGGCATGACCTGACACCGGTGGCTGTCGCTGCGCTGGTCGTTTGGGTTTCGGTAACTCATCGAAACCGGAATGCGCGCGGGCAGAGCGAGGGTGTTCAGAACCGCTCCCGATCAGACCTTTGCGCAAAGGTGCATGTCCGCCGTGCCCATGACGCGCAAAGCGCCCCCCGGTGCTTTCGCCGGGTACCACCTGCATGGCGGCAAACGTCCGACGCCTTCCGGGCAACTCTGTCGGGGGATCATATCATGGCGATCCAAGAGGTCTTCGGCGTTTGCACTTTTCAGGTTGCCGGACAAGCGAAATCTTCCGTTTGCGGCACCGTGCAGCACCGCCCCGGATCCCGTCGGGCCTGCGCAGGCGATGAGGGTGATTTGATCGGCACAAGGCTGTGCTTCATCCGTAAAGCCCGGCGCTGCGGGCGCGCAGCTTGACCAGAGCCAGCACCGTATCAATCGTCGGGGTGGGCGTTTCCGTCACGCGGCCGAGTTCCTGTACCGAACCGACCAGCGCGTCAATTTCCATCGGTCGGCCCGCGTCCAGGTCCTGCAGCATCGATGTCCGATGGGCACCGACGGCCGCGCCTCCGTCGATACGGCGATCCACGTCGATGGGAAACTTGACCCCCAGCTTTTCGGCGATTTCCTGTGCTTCGACCATCATGCCGCGGGCAACGGCGCGCGTCCCGGCATCCGTGCAGAGCACCTCCAGTGTCGCGTGCGTCAGCGCTGAAATCGGATTGAAAGAGAGATTGCCCCAGAGTTTTACCCAGATTTCATCCCGCAGCCTCGGCCGGACCGGCGCCTTGAGTCCCGCTGAAGCAAGTGCTTTGGACAGGGCCATGGCACGCTCGGACTTGCTGCCATCGGGTTCGCCCAATGAAAACCTGTTTCCTTCGATGTGATTGATCGTGCCTGGTTCGGAAACTTCGGCGGCTGGGTAGACCACGCAGCCCAAAACGCGATCGGGGCCAAACCCGTCCCATTGGGCGTTGCCGGGGTCTACGCTTTCGAGCCTTGTGCCTTCGAGCGGGCCATCGAGCTTATGGAAATACCACCACGGTACGCCGTTCACGCCGCTCACGATGGTTGTGTGATCGCCGATCAAAGGCTGCATCTTCGGTACGACGGGCGGCACGGAATGGGCTTTCAGCGTGACGATCACGTAATCCTGCGGGCCAAGATCCTCTGGATTGTCTGACGCGGTCACCTGAACGGTCGTCTGATTGCCTTCCTCAATCAGGGTAAGGCCCTTTTCCTTCATCGCCGCCAGATGCGGCCCTCGCGCCACGAGGCTTACATCCGCGCCGGCCTGCGCGAGTTTTACGCCCATGTAGCCCCCAATGGCGCCGGCACCAAAGATACAGATTTTCATGACAGTCTTCCCTCATCGCCTCTTGCGGAGGCTGTTTTTGTCGTGACATCGCGCCCGATGCAGGATTTGCAAACCACATGTCTGTAGTTTGCAAACCAGTGCGTCTCAGGCCGGTTCGATGAGCCCAAGTTTTTCCGCCATGCCGATGCGCTGCATTTTCCCGGTTGCCCCTTTCGGTATTTCATCGAGGATGATGATCTTGCGTGGCACTTTGAAGTCCGCCATGCGCTCGGCAGCAAAATTCCGGATGTCGCGTTCCGTGGCTTCACCCTTCAGGACGACCGCCGCAGCGACTTCTTCACCTAGCTTGGGATGGGGCAGGGCAAAGGTGACGACCTGCGCAATGGCCGGATGGTCAAGCAATACGCCGTCCACCTCCAACGGGCTGATCTTTTCACCGCCCCGGTTGATGATTTCCTTCAGGCGTCCGGTGAGATGCAGGTACCCGTCTTCATCAAAAGCACCCTGATCGCCGGTCCGGAACCAACGCGCGCCATCGGCTTCGAAAAAGCTCTTGGCGTTCGCTTCGGGATTGCCCTCGTATCCGGGTGTCACGTTCGGTCCCGAGATCACGACTTCGCCGGTGCCTTCGATGATCCGGTCCTCGGTTTCATGCGCGATCCGTACCTTGGGGCCTGCCTCGATGCCAACGGCGCCGGGTTTCTGTGCGCGCGGTGGCAGCGGGTTGGACGCCATCTGGTGGGCCGCCTCGGTCATGCCATACCCCTCGATCACCGGAGCGCCGAACGTTTCGGTCAGCGACGCCATGACCTGAGCGGGCAAAGAGGCCGATGATGAACGCAGGAACCGCAGAGGCACCTCTTTGATGATATCCGTATTCCGGCCAGCGCGGGTGAGAATGGCCTGATGCATCGTCGGGACCGCAGTGTACCAGGTCGGCTTGGCATCGCGCATCCAGCCGAAGAAGCGCAAGGCGTCAAAACCCGGCGTGCACCACACTGACGCGCCCGCCGCAAGCGAGGCGGAAATCGCCGCGAGCAGGCCGTGTATATGGAACAATGGCATGACGTTCATGCAGCGATCCTGCGGTGTCAGTTCCAACGACGCGCGGATATGTTCCGCGGACGCTGCAACATTTGATTGAAGCAGGGGTACGATCTTGGGACGAGATGTCGTTCCGGAGGTGTGCAGGATGAGTGCAATGTCGTCCGGGCCGGGCGCGTCGGTGTCAGCCGTGCCGGTGGCATCCGCGTCCAGCGTAAACACCCCGGCGGCGGCACCGTCCGGTATGCTGACGCGAATAATCGCGATGCCGAGGCGCTTTGCAGCAGCAACGGCAGGGCCTTCTTCGCCCTCCATCACGACCAGCGCCTTTGTCTTCAGATCTTCCAGATAAAACGCGTATTCGTCTTCCCTATAGTTCGGGTTCAAAGGTGCGGTCACCGCCACCTGTGCGATGGTGATGAACGCGGTCGCCATTTCCGGACCATTGGGCAACACGATCGCGACCCGGTCTCCTCGGCCCACGCCGCAGCCATGCAGCGCGTTGCGGACCTGGCCGGACAAGGTGCGCAACCCGTCATATGTCATCCAGTCGCGTTCTGGCGCTCCTATCGCCAGAGCAGCTCCGTCATGCTCTGATATCAGACCCGAAATAGTGGTATGCATCTTCTTTTCCTCTACTAGCCGTCACACGGCGCTCTGATGATCGCGGTGGAGGCAATCACAAGTCTTTCACCATGTAAATTAGCGGAACCGGGAGAAAGACAACTCTCTGACACAAAAGATCTGACTGATCCCGGTGTTGCATCGCAGGCGTTTCGGGTGGTTGGGCGGCCTTGCGGCCCGAAACGCACCTGCCCGAACTTGTCTGAGTTCTTGTCGACCATCCCGGGCTATCCGGCCACACTGCGCTTGGACTTGCCACGGCGCAGCAGTTTTACAAGTGGCATGAAAATCAACACAAGCGCAACGATCATGATCGGCGCCGCAACGGGCCGCGTGAAAAAGATCATCGGATCGCCCGAAGAGAGCAGGAGCGACTGGCGCAGCGTTGGTTCCGCAATAGGACCGAGGACGATTGCGAGCACGGCTGGCGCAAGCGGATAATCGAACTTGCGCAGAAAGAATGCGCCAATGCCGAAGATGACAATGAGCCAGATGTCGAACATGTCGCGTGTCGCCGCATAGCCACCCGCCACGGACAAGACGAAGATCATCGGCGCAAGGATCGTGAAAGGGGTCCGCAGCATCCAGACGAACAGAGGGATAAACGCCAGGTTGATGAGCACGGCGGCGATGTTCGAAATGTAGAATGACCCGATCAGGCCCCAGACGAACTCGGTCTCTTGTGCAAAGAGCGCCGGTCCGGGCACGAGGCCCCAGATCACCATCCCGCCCAAGAGGATCGCGGTCGTTGGCGATCCGGGAATGCCAAGCGTCAGCATCGGCAGCATCGATCCCGTGGATGCCGAATTGTTAGCCGCTTCCGGTGCCGCGACACCGTCCGGGTTGCCGCGTCCGAATTCTTCGGGTTTCTTGGACACCATCTTGGCAACGCCGTAAGACATCAGCGACCCCGGCGTCGCGCCGGCCGCCGGAAGGATGCCCACGAAGAACCCCAGAAAGGATCCGATAGTCGTCCCTTTCCAGCCGCGCTTGGTCGCCTCCTTGGCGTCTGAAACCATGCCTTTCATGGACATTTTCGGGGTCATGGACTTAACCTCGCCACGGGTCTGCTCGATGGTCCAGAGCATCTCGCCGATACCGTAGACCCCGATCGCGAGCACAAGAAAGCCGATGCCCTGCAAAAAGCCGTTGTAATCGAACAAAACAAGGCGCGGGGCTCCGGATATCTGATCGAAACCGATCGCGCCCAGCGTCAGGCCAAAGCAGATGGAAAAGATGGTTTTGGGAATGTCGTCGCCACTCAGGCCGACGAAGGTTGCAAAGGCCAGAAGCATCAGAGCGAAGATCTCGGGCGGGCCGAAGGACAGCGCGAAGCCGGCAAGGAGTGGCGCGAAAAGGGTGAAGAGGATGTTGGCCACTGTTCCTCCTACAAAGGAGGCGAGCGCGGCGGTCACCAGAGCCAGGCTTGCCCGGCCTTGCTGCGCCAGAGGCTTGCCGTCGAAGGTGGTTGCGACAGCTGTCGACGCACCGGGAATGCCAAGCGTAATGGACGAAATTGCGCCACCATACATTGCGCCGTAGTAGATAGCGGCAAGGAAAATGATCGCGCCGCTTGGTGGGACCAGGAAGGTGACGGGCAGAAGAATTGCGACGCCATTGACCGAGCCGAGGCCGGGCATGGCTCCGATGAACAGGCCGACCGTGACACCGATGATTATCAGGAACAGATTGAGCGGCTGCAAGGCGAGCAGCATGCCATCAGCAAGAAGCGCGAGTGTTTCCATAGTTC
>JASFFN010000102.1:0-6330 GCA_050124275.1 Roseobacter sp.
ATGGAATTGCGCATGCCGGCACCGGCATGCGCCACTGGTGCTTCAGGACACCGTGATTTCGTTCGCCGCCTCATAGACAGAACCATCGTCGTCGTACCAGGTGAATTTGAATTCTCCTGATTCCGGTACGATCGCTTGGAACTCGAAATACGGGTTCGTCGAAATCGCCGGCTCGAGCGTCACATCGATGACGTTCTGACCGTTGAAATCCGCCGTGAAGCGATTGATGATCGAGCGCGGGATGGGGTTACCGTCACTATCCTTGCGCTGGCCACTTTCCATCGGATGGCTGATGAGTGTTTTGATCGTAACCGTTTCACCAGCCGACGCTGTTTTCGGAACTTTGACCCTTGGTTTTACACCAGATGCCATGATGTCTCTCCTTGTTTTTCAGGGATCAGCCGCCGCAGCCGCCGATTGTGACTTTCACATTTGCCTTGGCCATCTGGAACGAACCGTCTTCCATTTGCGCCACGGCGACGACATTCTGCGTGGTGGCAAGCCGGATGCGCGTAGAGGCGCTCGAAGAGCCACTGAGCGGACCGAACTTAAAGGTTGCTACATTGGGGACCGGGTTGCCATCTGCATATACGGTGATGGCGACTGCGCCCGGTGCGCTCACCTCGATCGGTACCGTGTTGCCGTTTTCAGCAATTTCCGGCGCGACGATAGAAACCGCGCCTTCACCCAGCTCCGCACCGCCCGTGAGCGCCGCGATTGCATCATCTGTCAGACTTGCGAATGCCGGCAGGCCCGACAGGCCCGCAAAGGCCAGTGTACCCGATCCGATTGCAAGTATCTTCCGTCTTGTCAGCTCCATGGAACTCTCCATTCTTTGGAATTACTCTTCTTTCAATGTCGTGAGGAAAGACACGACATCTTCAATTTCCTGTGCGGTCAAAAGCGGCTGAACCTCACCCTCACCATAGGCTTTGCCGGTGTAGGCATCGCCAAGCCGCGTAAAGCCTTCAGTTTTGTAGAATGAGGGCATGACCGTTCCATCAAACGTCAGTTTTGCATTGGCAACGATCCCACGCAGCTCCGCCTCGGACCAGCGATCCGCGGCGCCATCCAGTGATGGACCTACATCACCATGAAACGGCAAGTCATTCAGTGCGGTCACCTGGTGACAGGCAATGCAATTGCCGGATCCCTTGTTCATCAATACCGCACCGTTCTCCGGGTCGCCCGGCACACCACTCAGTGATGTTTCGATAGCGCCGTCAGTGTAGATGACCTCTGTCGGTTTTATCGCTTCCGCTATTGCCGCCGTTGCGCCAAGCAACGTTATCAGGCCAACTCCCAATGCGTGTTTCATACGCCCTCCCTAGGTCGATTCTGTGCCTTGGTTCATCGGTACACTAATGCACACCGTGCCGATGACGCAACATCAAATTCAACTAAGTGAATTTTTGTATCTGTTTGCGGGTGCAGCATTTTCTGCGCAAGAACTTCGCGCTTGCAGCATTTCAGCCCCGCCGCTCGTTGATTTTTCGAGCGTGATACTTTTGAAACGGCTCGTCGCTCTCGTAGCCTTTCTCAAGCACCCAGTTTAGCAGGTCGAAAGTTGTGGAGGCGCTGAAGGCCCCCGGCATATTGGCCACGGCTGCTTGGGCGGCGGTCTGATCGTCCGAAACGGTTTCGGGGAAGAAATACAGCGTTGGCGTGAACAGCGCACCCCAGCGTTTGACCATGTCTTTTTCAGCAAGAGCGGTTCCGTCGAAATCGGTGACGTCGACATCGCCAAACATGTTGATCTGTATGACGAAAAAGTTCTCCTCTATGACCTCCGCGACTTTCGGGTCCACGAAAACCTCTTCGTGCATTTTTTTGCAATAAAGGCAGCCGCGCTGTTCGATTATTATCATGAGACGCTTGCCTTCGGCATTCGCTTCCGCGAGGTCTTCGCTCAGGTCTTTGAAGGTGTCGCGCATCCATGGTGCTTTGTGCAGGCCGTCATCGCCCATTTCGGCAGCGAACGCGTGGGTCGAAAACAAAAGGGCGAAAGCAGCGGTCAAAAGTCTTTTCATTGCAGGTCCTCCCGGGTGTGCTATCCGATGGCGCTGAACCACGGAACGTGCTCCAGCATCCATTGGGCGATGAAATTGATGGAATTGGTTGCGATCAGTATGCCGAACACAATCAGCAAAAGGCCCATCAGCTTTTCGATGAGCCCAAGGTGCTTTCGAAACCGCGCCATCCACGCCATGAACGGTCCGATGAACAGGGCGGCAGCTATAAATGGCAGGGTCATGCCGAGGCCATAGGTGAAGAGCAGGGCGCCTCCTTGCCCGGCGGTCTCCTGTCCGGCAGCGGTAAAGAGGATCGCGGCAAGCACCGGTCCGACGCAGGGCGTCCATCCAAAGGCAAAGGCGAGGCCAATGACGTAGGCTCCAATGAGACCCACGTTCGACGTGCTGCCCGTATCCGCGCGCAACTGACGGTACAGGATGCCGATCCGCAGTATGCCCAGAAAATGCAGTCCCATCGCAATGATGATCGCCGCCGCAATCCATCTGAGCACGTCGAAGTATTCGCGGACCATCGATCCAAAGACGGTCGCCGTCGCCCCGAGGCCGACGAAAACCGTGATGATGCCAAGCGCGAAACAGCACGCCGCAAGAACGGCGCGCAGGCGTACCTCGCGCGAGATTTCCGCCTCCGCGGAGATCTGGTTCATGCCAACACCCGCCAGGTAACTCAGATAGAAAGGAACAATCGGCAGTATGCAGGGTGATAAAAAAGACAGCAATCCCGCGAACAAAGCGCCAAAAAATGTGACATCAAACATGTGCCGGCGTCCTTTGCCTTGAGATATTCAAAAATTAGATTATGATGAAGAATAAGGCCACGTCAATCTAAGGAGCGCCGCATAATGCTGAAATATCTGGCTGTGACGTTCTTTCTTTCTCTACCATCCCTTGCGGCCGCGGGGCCATACCTGCTGATGGCCGAGGAAGCTGGCTGTTTCTGGTGCGCCAGGTGGAACAAGGAAATTGCCGACATTTACCCCAAAACTGCCGAGGGACGGGCGGTGCCGTTGCAGCGGTACGATCTGAACAGTGAGACACCGGATGTCGAATTTGGAAGGCGGGTCCATTTCACCCCGACCTTCATTCTGGTGAACGAGGGGCGCGAAATTGGCAGGATTGAAGGTTATCCCGGCGAGGACTTTTTCTGGGGGCTTCTTGGTATGATGATTGAAAAGGCCGGAATTCCCCTGGAGCAAGCGAGCTGATTGACCATGGCATTCGAAGAAACAATAGATGAAGAAGCAATCAGCAACGATTCTCGCGAATCCCGGCTGCCCGTGTTCGACAAGAACATGTGCGCAGAGGATATGGAACGGATGATGCAAAATGCGCAGAATGCGTCCAATTTTCTCAAGGCGATCAGTCACGAAGGCCGGTTGATGATATTGTGTCACCTGGCTTCGGGCGAGAAATCGGTGACGGAGCTCGAGGAATTGCTGTCGGCACGACAGGCTGCGGTTTCGCAGCAACTATCGAGACTGCGCCTTGAAGGGCTTGTAAAACCGCGCCGGGATGGCAAGGCCATCTACTATAGCTTGACAGACGACCGCCCAAGGCAAATCATGGAAGTGGTTTACGACCTTTTCTGCCGAGAGGGCTGACCGGGCGCTTCGCCGCCGTTCGGACAGCACAGGGAGCCTCGAATGCTGGAGCTGTTCGGAGAAGCAAACACGGATGCACTGATTGGATTGCTGGGTGGCATAGCGCTCGGTCTGGCCGCGCGCGTCGGACGATTTTGCACACTGGGCGCGATAGAGGATTTCCTCTATGGCGGCGATGACCGCCGCCTGCGCATGTGGGTTATCGCCATAGGCTTTGCGGTCCTTGGCAGCCATGTCGCGCTGTCTTTCGACTGGCTTGTCGCCAGTGAAGCTGCGTATCTCGACCGTGTCTGGAACCCGCTCGGGTCAATTGTCGGCGGCTTGATGTTCGGCTACGGCATGGCGCTGAGCGGCAATTGCGGGTATGGCGCATTGGCAAGACTGGGTGGTGGCGATCTGCGGTCCTTCGTCATCGTGCTGGTGATGGGGCTGTCCGCATACGTCGCCTTGTCCGGGCCGCTGGCATACGCCCGAGTCTGGCTGTTTCCGGTGGAAACCGGCGCAACATCACCTCAGAGCTTTACGCAGGTACTTGAAAGCGCCGGCATACCTGCGGGCGTCACCGGACTGGCGGTCGGGGGCATGCTCATTGCGCTCGCGCTTTCCCGCGCAGAGATGCGCAGGTCTTACAGCCAGATTTTCTGGGCCGCAATTGTCGGACTGGCCATCGTATCCGGCTGGGTTGGCACCCATTGGGTCGCGGCAACCGGCTTCGAGGCCGAGCCTGTCGAAACACATTCTTTTGCGGGACCAATCGGCGACACGATCTATTACAGCATGACAGCCTCAGGCAATGCGCTGTCGTTCAGTGTCGGCTCTGTCATGGGCGTCATCATCGGTGCGGCGCTTGGCTCTTACTCAAAAGGCCATTTCCGCTGGGAAGCCTGCGAGGACCCGAGAGAGCTCAAGCGTCAGATCCTTGGGGCGGCGATCATGGGGCCGGGCGCCATTATTGCGGTCGGTTGCAGCGTGGGGCAGGGCATCTCGGCATTTTCCTTGCTGGCCTTCAGCGCCCCTGTCACCTTCATCGCCATTTTCGCGGGCGCTGCAATTGGTCTCCGACAACTCATCAGTGGGTTCGCCCCGGCCGAATAACACTCCCGAGGGCGGTTTTCTCCCATCACCGGTTTGGAAAGCCGGGCCGCTCAAAAAAAGCCACTATCAGGTAAAATTCAAGCAAGCGTAGCGGTTTAGGGTGAGTAAGCGCTAGGCGCGGGCTCAAAAAGCTGTAATGTCTGGGGCCAGCAATCCAGAGACCCCTGCCAGATGTCGATTTTAGCCAGCCTGTACCACCTGACCCACTACAAGTATGACCGGCCGGTCACCCTGTCGCCGCAAATCGTGAGGCTTCGGCCCGCGCCGCACAGCAGAACGCGCGTCATCTCGCACAGCCTCAAAGTCTCGCCGGGCATGCATTTCGTGAACCATCAGCAGGACCCTTACGGGAACTGGATGGCCCGTTTCGTTTTTCCCGAGCCAGTGACCGAGTTCAAGATCGAGGTGGATCTTGTCGCGGACATGACGGTCTACAACCCGTTCGATTTTTTCGTCGAAAGCAGCGCCGAGCACTGGCCTTTCGAGTACCCGGTCGATCTCAAGGACGATCTGGTCATATACCGTACGCCCGAGGCAGAGGGGCCGCTGCTGGCGCAGTTCATCGGCTCACTCAGTTTCGAGCAGACACGGACCGTGGATTTTCTCGTCGAACTCAATGCCCTTGTGGCAAAGGAAATCGACTACACGATCCGGATGGAGCCGGGCGTTCAGACGCCGGAAGAGACGCTCCAGAGGCGCTCCGGGTCCTGTCGCGACTCCAGCTGGCTCATGGTGCAGGTGCTGAGGCATCTGGGGTTTGCGGCGCGTTTCGTGTCGGGATACCTGATCCAGCTGAAACCCGACGTGAAAGCCCTTGATGGTCCGTCGGGCACGGATCACGATTTCACGGACCTGCACGCCTGGGTCGAGGTGTATATTCCCGGCGCCGGCTGGATCGGGCTCGACCCCACCTCCGGGCTTCTGACCGGTGAAAGCCACATCCCGCTGGCTGCGACGCCAAATTACAGGAACGCCGCACCGATTTCGGGGGCGGCAAGTTTCGCCGAAACCGATTTCAGTTTCGACATGCAGATCAAGCGGATCGCCGAGCATCCGCGGATCACAAAGCCGTTTTCGGATGAGGCATGGAACAACCTGAATGAGGTTGGCCGGAAAGTGGATGCCGTGCTCGAAAAAGGGGATGTGCGCCTGACCATGGGCGGTGAGCCCACGTTCGTTTCAATCGATGACTTTGAAAGTGACGAATGGAACACCGCTGCCGTTGGCCCGACCAAGCGCGCGCTCGCCGACCAGCTCATCCGCCGTCTGCGGGAGCGTTTCGCACCCGGCGGCTTTCTGCACTACGGTCAGGGCAAGTGGTACCCGGGCGAGACGCTGCCGCGCTGGACGTTTTCGCTTTACTGGCGGCGCGACGGCAAGCCGGTCTGGTCCGACGACGCACTTGTGGCCAAAGAGGATGAGGATACCGGCGTAACTGCCGAGCAATCAGAGGTTTTCTTGCGTTGCCTGGCCGCCAAGCTGGGCGTCGGAGGTGAATACGTCTCGCCGGCGTTCGAAGACCCGGCCGAGTGGATCATCAAGGAAGGCAATCTTCCAGAGAACGTGACGCCGGAGAACTCGAAACTGAAGGACCCCGAGGA
>JASFFN010000103.1:0-6326 GCA_050124275.1 Roseobacter sp.
CGTTATTGGCGAGAATTATCGAGTCATTTTCCGGAGGCGAAAATCCTGCTGACCTGCCGCGACCCTGAAAGCTGGTATGCAAGTATGGAAAAAACCATTCTCACCTTCATGCGCGACACGGAAAAAACAGAGGGCATGGCACCCCGGCTCCGGCGCGATGTGTTTGGAGGCGAAGTGTACGACAAAGAGCATGTGATTTCGGTCTACAAACAAAATTTGACCTCAGTTCAAAACGCATTTGGGCCAGAACGTTTACTGACGTATGAACTGGGCTCGGGTTGGGAGCCGCTCTGCAAGTTCCTTAAGTTGGATATTCCCTGTAAACCTTATCCGAGCGGCAATAACAGCGCGAGTTTTCACGCCAAGGATGAGACGCTCGGCAACAAGCGCAAACGCGATGAAGGTGTCGGAAAAAAAGCAAGAAACGTTTAGCTGATGGGGAGGATGGCTCCTGCTTCAACCGGCGTCGCAGTGCGCCATAGTGCAGATGTCAAAATCTGCTTATGAGAGGAGCCACCCCATGCAAGTTACCACAATCGGCGTTGAGCTGGCCAAGAACGTTTTCCAAGTCCACGGGATCACCGCCGACGAAGAAGTCGTGTTCAATAAGCCCCTGCGGCGGGCGCAGTTTCTGTCTTTCTTTGCGAAGCTGGAGCCTTGCCTGATCGGCATGGAATCCTGCAGCAGTGCGCATCATTGGGCCCGTGAATTGACTGCTCTTGGTCACGAGATTCGGCTGATCCCACCGATGTATGTGAAGCCATACGTTAAACGTGGAAAGTCGGATGCCATTGATGCCGAGGCCATCTGCGAGGCTGTGACCCGTCCGACCATGCGCTTTGTTGCACTCAAGACAGTCGAGCAGCAATCCCTTTTGTCGCTGCATCGGGCGCGTGATCTTCTGGTGCGCCAGAGAACGCAGCTCATCAACAATCTACGTGGTCTGGTTGCCGAGTTTGGCATCTTTATCCCGAGAGGTCTGGCGCGTGTCATTGGCTTTGCCGAAGACATCACGCTGGGTGAAGTTCTTGATCTACCTGACATTGCCAATGAAGTGATCCACAATCTTTGCGAGCAGCTCATGGCTCTGCATGAACGGGTCCGCTGGTACGAAGATCGTGTCAAACAAGTCGCTCGAGAGGACGCCCGTGTACGCCTTTTGCGCACGATACCTGGTGTTGGCGCTGTGACAGCCTCTGCAATCATCGCCAGTATTGGAGACGGGCACCAGTTCCGAAACGGCAGGGAATTTGCTGCCTGGCTGGGTCTGACCCCTGCAAACAAATCAAGTGGCGGTAAAGAGAAGTTGGGGCGGATCACCAAGATGGGTGACCAGTATCTGCGATCACTGCTTGTCGTCGGCATGACATCATTGGTTCGGCAAACCCGGTCACACCCGGAACGCGCCAGTAAGTGGTTGGCATCATTGCTCGAACGAAAGCCTGCGCGCGTTGCAACCGTCGCCATGGCTAACAAGACCGCCCGGATCGCTGGGCCGTACTGACTCACAACGAACCCTACAGCCCACGTGCTGTTGTCTGAGACGACAGGAACAACGCGTTAGCAAGACCCGCGAAGTGATGGTGCATAAGTCAGCCGCCAAAACCAGGACACCCCGCCGAATGGCCCGGGCATCATAGCCCGCGAAGCTGCCAGGGACCTGGTTTGCGGAACCCATCAGGGCCAGCGGTCAAAGCCGCGCAAACAGGCCGGACACATGACTGCTTCTGACAAATGCGCAAATCAGATCAAAAAGGACTTGCTATGCAGGAGCCATCCACACAGGCCATTCGCTGGAAAATGATGGAAGTCGGTTTTATCGGCAAGCCGGTCGCAGCCGCATTTTGGACCAGCGTCCGCTCTCGCGCGAAGCGGTCGCTCGAGGCTGAAAGTTCGGTTTTCCTTGTCCGAACGACTGCTCAACTGAGCTTGGCTGTCATCTGAGCAAAAACACTGGGAGGACCGAGTCGAGCCCATACTGTCGAATTCCGCTGCGGGTACGAATGTCCCATCACGTCGGGGATTTGACATAGAGATGGAGTTTCCAGGTTCTTGATCGCTTGGCTTCGGAAGAGATTGGAATGTTGTCTTCGAACCGACCAAGATGCCAATTCGACGCGCCCCATGCGCGAACTGCCCCGTACAGACACCGCTGCTGGACGACACGCCACCGCAAGTCATCCCGGGCGCAGCACTTCATGAATGAGAGGGTTTGGAAACTTTCGCGCGATCGTGACGGCTGCGAAGATCTCGCGGACGTCTTCGAGGCGGGCGTATTCCTTGAGCCCGCCAGCCTCCAACTCGCCCTGCACGACGATCGGAGGAATGACCGCGACACCGGCATCGGCGCAGGCGAGCAAGCGCAGCATGGCCATGTCGTCGGCCTCCGCCGCGATCCGGGGAACGATGCCGAGACGCTCCAGGAGCGCGTCAAACCCGGCGCGAAGTGCCGTCTCGGGGGTCGGGAGTACGAGCGGCTCCGACGCCAGGATGCTTGCGACGTCGGTTTCGCCACCTTGTAGTCGGTCCGGCGTTCCCACGAGGCTGACCGGTTGATCGGCGACGTGATGAACAAGGTAGGGGCTTGAGGCATCCCTTGGGGGAATGAGATTGGTCAGCACGATGTCAAGCGACTGAGCGTCAAGGCCGCGGAGCAGCATTTCCTGGGTTCCCGAGCGCAGGATCACCTCGACGTCATCCCGTCTGAGAAGGGGTGCCAGAAACGCGATCTGAAAGTTCCGCGACAGCGTGGCGAGCGCACCGATCCTGAGCGCGCTGCGCCTTGCTTCGGATCGTTTCAGCGTCGATGTCAGGTTGTCCGCGGCCCTGAATATCTCATCGGCGTGATCGAGCGCGATGCGGCCCGCCTCTGACAGGACCAGGTTTCGCCCGCGCCGCTCGAACAGGTCGTGACCAAGTGCCGCCTCGAGCGCCTTGATCTGCGTCGAGACCGCCGATTGCGAGATGTTGAGTGCCCGCGCGGCCCCGGTCAGCGTGCCATCCCGGGCAACGGCGCGAAACAGGCGCAGGTGGTGAAGGTTGAGCGTCGACATTGTTCTACAATACAGAATGCTTCCTGATAATATATGAATTTTTCTTCAATTGAAACATGCTCTAAATGTCAGTCCAGCCTTTGAACGGAGAAATGTCATCATGGTTTCGCTTTCGTTTCTTGCCCCTTTTGCCCTGTTGATCGTCGCAATCCTTGCCTGGCGCACGCCAGGCCGTCGTCCGAAGCGGGTGCCGCACCTTGCGGAGTACGCAACTTTGGCGGCCCTGGCATTTGCCCTGTTCGGCCTCGCCCAATTCGCGGCAATGGGGCCTTCGACGTTTACCGTTCTTGGCGGTCCGGCGGCGTTGATGCTCGAGGCCAAACCTGTCAGTCTGACCCTGACGCTTCTGGTGGCCTTCATCGGCTGGGTTGTGATCCGCTACAGCCGCACTTATCTCGACGGCGAGGCGCAGGAAGGCCGCTTCCACGCGCTGATGCTGGCAACGCTGGCCGCTGTTCTGGTCTTTGTGCAGTCGGGCAGTCTTGCCGTCCTGGTCCTGTCTTCGATTCTGGTGGGCCTGGGCCTGAAAAATCTGCTGCTGTACTATGCCGATCGCCCCGAAGCACGCCGGGCGTCGACCAAATTCGTGCTGGTCTGGCATTGCGCGGACGTGGCACTGGTTCTCGCCGCGGCACTGCTGATCGGGAGCTATGGAACCGGCGATGTAAGCGGAATTTCGGCCGCTGCGTCCCATACGGGTCTGACGTTGGGCACAACGTTGGCGATCGCACTTGTCGTCCTCGCAGCGGCCCTGAAAACAGCGGCTTTCCCGCTTCATGGATGGCTGACCGAGGTCATGGAGGCCCCAACGCCGGTCTCGGCCCTGCTACACGCCGGCATCATCAACTCCGGCGGTGTCCTGCTGATCTCGTTCGCGGGTCTTGTGCAACTCAGCCCCGGGGCAATGGCGGCGCTGGTCATGCTCGGGGGGTTCACCGCGCTCTTCGGCGCGGCTGTAATGCTGACGCAGAGCGCGGTGAAGACCTCGCTGGCTTGGTCCACCGTTTCTCAGATGGGTTTCCTCCTGTTGCAGTGCGGCCTCGGCCTCTGGGCTCTCGCGCTCCTGCACATCGTTGCTCACTCGCTCTACAAGGCGCATGCGTTTCTCTCATCTGGCGGGGCTGTGCAGGCTGTCGCCAGTCTGCGGCGCCCGGGGGCGATCGCGGTTCCGAGCATCGGGGCGGTGCTCAAATCCTTCGCCCTCGCGCTTGCGCTCTACGCCGTGATCGCCACCGTTTTCACTCTCGTCATCGGTCCAAAGTCGGCGCAGGCACTCGCCCTCGGCGCGATCCTGATCTTCGGCGTGGCCTACCTCGTCGCGCAGGGTTTGGCCGACCATGCACCGGCAGACCTGACCAGGCGTACGGCGCTGGCCTCGTTCGCCGCGGCGGTTGCCTACTTTGCCTTCCAGGCCGGCGCCCAGGCCATCTGGGGGCCATCGCTCCCGGCGGCGCCGGTGCCAGGGCCGCTGGAATGGGCGCTGATCGTGCTGGCGGTTGCCTCCTTCGGCTTGGTGGCCTTCGCCCAGGCGCTCTTCCCGCTTTGGTCGCATCATCCCGCCACCGCGGGGCTTCGCGTGCACCTCACCAATGGCTTCTATCTGAACGCGTTGCTTGACCGTGCCATCGGCGGCTTCAGCAACCCGAAAACCAACTGAGATCATGGAGACCGACATGTTCCACAATCACTCGCAGATCACACCGTCCCTGATGTCAAATATCCTGAAAGCTGCCGAGGATGCGGCGCGCCGCATCCCCCCGGCGTTCCCGCTGGAAGCAACCGTCGCCGTCAACCCCTTCCTCGGCCAGACCGGCGAGGATCTCGCCACGGCCTCGGCGCGCTTGCAACGGGTGGCTGGCGTCGCCGCGACCCGGAACTGGGCGGACTACGCTGATGCCATTGCACAAGGCGAGATCATCGAAGCTGACCTGAAAGATGCGATTGCGGCCTCGACAGCGCCTTCGAAGCCGGCCGACATCGCATCGCTCAAGGAAGCTGCCGCTCGCACCAATAGCCGCGAGCCGAATGTCCTGCCAACAGTGGCCGATCTTGTGGCCGAGGCGACGGGTGTGGACTGGCCGTCGATCATCGAGAAGACCTTTGGCGTCTGGGCTGCAGGGCAGTTCGATCGGGGGCAGGCGCTCTGGTCACCGACGCCGGGCGCCGAAGCGCTGGCGTCATGGCGCGCGTGGGCCACGCATGACCTGACGCCCGAGATCGCCGGCCTCACCGGGTTTTGCGCCCACGTGACAGCGGCCCCTGACACGGCTGAACGCGCCATCCTGCGTGCCTCCGAGTCGCTGGGCCTCGATGCGGAAGCCGCAGAAACCGCGTTCCATCGTCTCTACATGGATCTCGGTGGCTGGTCGCAGCATGCCCGCTGGCTGCTGTGGCAGGCGGAACTGACGGGCGGAACGGACCGCACAATCGCTGACCTGTTGGCGATCCGGCTGATCTGGGAAGAAGCGCTTCTGGCGCATGTGCCGGAGATCGCCGAAAAATGGGCCGAAACAGTCGCGGCGCATGGCAAACCGATCTCGCCGACGGAACCGGATGTCGCGCTGGCAATCCTGCAAGAGGCCTCCGAGCGGGCGCATCAGCGCAGGCTTGTCGCGGCGCTGGACGGCCCAACCGGTTCGACGGACCGCCCCGCGCTGCAGGCGGCCTTCTGTATCGACGTTCGGTCCGAGGTGTTTCGGCGGGCACTGGAAAGTATCGACCCATCCATCGAGACAATCGGCTTCGCGGGGTTTTTCGGCTTGCCGATCGCACACAAGGCGCATGGCTCGGACGTGATCGAGGCTCATCTGCCGGTCCTTCTCAATCCGTCGGTCGAAACAACAAGTCACGGCGACCCGGGCAAGGAGCAAGAGGTCCGGATCGCCGCCCGCACCGCGCGCGCCTGGGGCCGGTTCCGGCAGGCGGCGGTGTCGTCCTTCGCTTTTGTCGAGGCGGCAGGGCCCTTCTATGCCGGAAAGCTGGTACGCGATGCCTTGGGGCTTGGGGCGAAGCCCGAAAAACCATCCCCGGCACCGCGGGTCGTCAGGGGCCTCGATGCCAAGGCCAAGGCCGATACGGCGGCCGCCGTGCTGGGGGCCATGAGCCTGACCAAGGGGCACGGAGAGATTGTCCTGCTTCTCGGTCACAGTGGACAGGTCACGAACAACCCGCACGAAAGCGCCTATCACTGCGGGGCTTGTGGCGGCTACACCGGTGAAGTTTCGGCGCGGCTGCTGGCCATGCTGCTGAACGATCCCGAGACGAGAACGGGCC
>JASFFN010000104.1:0-6320 GCA_050124275.1 Roseobacter sp.
CTGGTGACAATGCCGCTGCGCGGTGGCGATGAGACCATACCGACCTTGTCGGACGTCCTCGCTCTGGTCGCGGGTCGCGTGCCTATGTTGATTGAGATCAAGGATCAGGACGGCGAGATGGGCGCTTCGGTCGGCCCCTTGGAAACCAGCGTGGCGGCCGCTCTTGCAAATTACAGCGGCCCGGTTGCAGTGATGTCGTTCAACCCCCATTCCGTGATGAAAATGGCCGAACTGCTCCCCGATGTTCCGCGCGGTCTTGTCACCGGATCTTACGATGCAGAAAAGTGGGGCCTGCCTGCGAAAGTCTGTGACCGCTTGCGTGGTATTCCTGACTATGACCGGGCCGGATGCGGCTTTGTCAGCCATGAACATCAGGATCTGCAGCGGTCGAGAGTTGCCGAACTCAAATCAGCCGGGGCGAAAATCCTGTGCTGGACGGTGAAATCTCCGGCGGAAGAGGCGACCGCACGCAAAATTGCCGACAACATCACTTTCGAGCAGTACCTCGCCCCTTTCCCGGGTTGAACCGCGTGACGCGTGACACAAGTACAGTCGCATGATGAAGGGCAATGCGATGCTGGAAAAACAGGTGGAAGTCCGTGTTGTCTCGACGATCGGCGAGATACCACCGGAAGAGTGGGACGCCTGCGCCTGCCCTGAAGCCGAGAACGGCGGGCGCCCAAACGACCCGTTCACGACACATCGTTTCCTGAGCGCGCTGGAAGACAGCGGATCGGTCGGAACGGGCACCGGATGGCACCCTCAGTACGTGACGGCGCGTGTCGATGGA
Source organism: Roseobacter sp. (assembly GCA_050124275.1). GTDB lineage: Bacteria > Pseudomonadota > Alphaproteobacteria > Rhodobacterales > Rhodobacteraceae > Roseobacter. Next base: position 791 of record JASFFN010000104.1, read on the forward strand.
ATGCTCATAGCGGTGGCGCCGATGTATGCGAAATCGCACAGCCAGGGCGAATATATCTTTGATCACAACTGGGCCCACGCCTACGAGCGCGCGGGCGGGCGCTATTACCCGAAGCTGCAGATCGCCGTGCCGCACACGCCGGCAACCGGACGCCGTTTTCTGGTCAGGCCCGGTTTCGAAGAGATGGGCATCGCCGCCCTGACCGAAGGCGCCGTGAAGCTGGCCACGAACAACCGCATCTCCTCGCTGCACGCCACCTTTTGCACTGAAGAGGAGGCGCGGACCGGCGCGCAAATGGGCCTGATGGTGCGCAAGACCCAACAGTTCCACTGGCTCAACAACGGGTATCGCGACTTCGACGATTTTCTGGCGACCCTCAGTTCGCGCAAACGCAAGAACATTCGCAAGGAACGGGCGGCGGCGCAGGGCTTCGGTGGCACCATCAATACATTCTCCGGCGACGCGTTGCGGCCCGAGCACTGGGACGCCTTCTGGGAGTTTTACCAGGACACGGGCGCGCGCAAATGGGGCACGCCTTATCTCACGCGGGCCTTTTTCGACATTGCGCAGGAAACGCTGCGCGACGACATGGCTTTGGTGCTGGCGGAACGAAACGGTCGCCGGGTTGCGGGCGCGCTGAATTTCGTGGGCGCCAGAACGCTTTACGGCAGATACTGGGGTTGCGTCGAACATCACCCGTTCTTGCATTTCGAATTGTGCTATTATCAGGCGATCGATATTGCCATTGCCCGGGGACTGGATCGTGTCGAGGCAGGCGCGCAAGGCCAGCACAAACTGGCTCGCGGATATCTGCCGACCCCGACCTGGTCTCTGCACTGGGTGGCCGATCCGGGCTTCAGGGATGCAATTGGTCAATATCTGAAGGCCGAGCGCGAGGCCGTTGACGAGGAAATCAGCGTTCTGACAGAATACGGCCCCTTCAAGCGGATAGAAATCGAGGAACAGGAATGACCGAGAAACTCAGCTCCGAAACCCGAGGCCCTTTGCTGAAGCCACTTTTCGAAAATGGCTGGGAAATGGTGGAAGGCCGGGACGCCATCCACAAGCGTTTTGTATTTGACAACTTTGTCGAGGCTTTCGGCTGGATGACACAGGTGGCCATCTGGGCTGAAAAATGGAACCACCATCCCGAGTGGGACAATGTTTACAAAACGGTAAATGTCGTTCTGACCACCCACGACGTTGGGGGCCTCAGTACACTCGACGCAAAACTGGCGCGCAAAATGGATAGCCTGGCTGAGTGAGCAGACAACGTTTCGTTCGTCCCGGTCCGGATCAGCGATGCCCGCGATTCTTGTCACTGGCCAGACCTTGGACAAGATAAAAGCCCGGCGCGATGAAGCGACCGGGCTTTGGCATCCTGAAATGGTTGACCCTACATGTTGGCCAGCAGCGCCTCTCCGGCGGAGACCTCACAGGTACCGGGCGACTCTTCCGCCTGCAGGAGAACGATTTTGCCATCTTCGACCAGCATGGCGTAACGCTTTGAACGATCGGTCAGACCGGCGGGCGGCGCGCTGAATGTCATACCCACGGCCTTGGTGAAGGCGCTGTCCGGGTCGCCAAGCATGGTAATTCCGGCGTCGGCGGCCCCAGTCGCCTCGCCCCACGCCTTCATGACGAAAGGATCGTTGACGGAAACGCAGATGATCTCGTCGACGCCTTTGGCGTCAAACTGATCTTTCGTGCGAATGAAACTGGGAACATGTGCCGAGTGGCATGTTGGCGTAAACGCACCCGGTACGGCAAAGATCACGACCTTGCGACCTTTCGTTTTCTCTGCCATTGAAACAGGCGAAGGTCCTTCCTCGCCCAATTGCACCAAGGTTGCGTCTGGAAGCTGGTCGCCCTGCGAGATGGTCATCTGTTACGCCTTTCTTGTATTTGCGTTTCGTCTGATGACAGATATAGGGTGCAGCCGCAGATGCGGCCACTATTTTCCAGCAAGGAGAGAGCAGGGATGCGCCATGTCGTTGTCGTCGGAGCCGGGCAAGCCGGATATTCCTGTGTGGCAAGGCTGCGCAACGGTGGATTTGACGGCAAGGTGACGTTGATCGGGGAGGAACCGGTCATTCCCTACCAGCGCCCGCCGCTATCGAAAGCATACCTCATGGGAGAGATGGCGCTGGAGCGTCTGTATCTGCGCCCGGAAAGTTTCTATGCTGAAAATGATATCGGCCTTCGCACGGGCACACGGGTGGAGGCAGTCGATACCGAAAATCAGTCGATCCAACTCGACGGCGAAACGCTTTCATATGACGACCTGGTCCTTGCAACCGGCTCCGTGCCGCGCCCTCTGCCGGCAGCTATCGGTGGATCGCTTGATAACGTATTTCTGGTGCGCGATCTGGCGGACGCCGACGCGATGGCGCAGCATTTCACGAAAGGCGTCCGTGTTCTCATCATCGGCGGCGGATACATCGGGCTCGAGGCGGCTGCGGTCGCCTCCAAACTGGGATTGAAGGTGACGCTGGTGGAGATGGCGGACCGCATTCTGCAACGTGTCGCCGCGCCTGAAACGAGTGACTACTTCCGCGCTCTTCACAAGGAGCATGGGGTCGATCTGCGCGAAGGCGTCGGTTTGAGACGTCTGTTGGGTGATACAGCCGTTGAGGGTGCCGAACTGACAGATGGGTCTGTTCTGGAGACGGATTTTGTGATCGTGGGCATCGGGATCATGCCTGCCACCGCTCTGGCCGATGCCGCCGGGTTGAAGATCGAGAACGGGATCTGGACAGATGCAAAGGGGCGCACCTCCGCGCCCCGCGTCTGGGCCGCCGGGGATTGCACGTCTTTTCCATACCGGGGCACACGCATACGGCTCGAAAGCGTGCCCAATGCGATCGATCAGGCCGAACTCGTGGCGGACAATATCATGGGCGCCGACGAGGACTATGTCGCGAAACCATGGTTCTGGTCTGACCAGTATGACGTAAAATTGCAGATTGCCGGGCTGAACACTGGCTTTGACACCGTGGTCAGCCGGATTGGCGAAGGGGAGACGGCCTCGTTCTGGTACTATAAGGGAAAGGACCTTCTGGCCGTCGATGCGATGAACGATCCGCGTGCCTACATGATCGGGAAACGTCTGATCGAAGCAGGAAAAACGGCGGATCCCAAGCTTGTCTCCGACGCGCAGAAGGACCTGAAGCCCCTGTTGCAAGCGTGAGGATCATCGCCGGGAAGCATCGCAGCACCGCTCTTGCCAGCGTTGGCAAAGGCGATCCGGGCGCTCATCTGCGCCCGACAACGGACCGGGTGCGCGAAAGCCTGTTCAACGTGCTGCAACACAAGATCGACTTTGACGGCGCGCGCGTGCTTGATCTTTTTGCCGGCACGGGGGCGCTCGGCCTTGAGGCGCTGTCGCGCGGCGCGTCATTTGTTGCCTTCGTGGATGATGGTCGTGCGGCACAGCGGCTGATCGGGCAGAATATCGCGAAACTCCGCGTGCAGGAACAGACAGAACTGATCCGCAGAGACGCACTGCGCTTGCCCGGGCGTACCGGCGCCCCTTTCGACCTGGTCTTTCTTGATCCGCCCTACAGGCGGGGGTTTGGCGCGCGCGCGCTTGCCACCGCAGATGCCGGGGGATGGCTGGCGCCTGCCGCGCTGGTCGTCTGGGAGGAAGCCGCCCCGATGCCCGCGCCCGAAGGGTTCGAGCTGGTCGATCAACGCAAGTATGGCGAGACCAACGTCACCTTCCTCTCGAAGTCACGCGGCTGATGTGCTAGCATTTTTGCCATGTTTGCGGACGCGCTTTCATCTTTTTGGCCTGCTCCGGCGCGCGAAGACACTGCGCCTGAGCCGCGCGCGCGGCGTGCCTCACCGGTTTTCATCGGTGATGCCGTGCGGCCGTGGGGGCAGGACACGATGTTGCTGCATATCCTGCGCCGCGACGCGCCGGACGAGGGTGAAGCCGGTCAGCCGTAGGTCGGGTGGAATTTCCCGGCGGGCGAGAGCGTGAATATCTCCGCGCCGTCTTTCGTGACCCCAATCGAATGTTCGAATTGCGCCGAGAGCGATTTATCCCGCGTGACGGCTGTCCAGTCGTCGGCGAGCGTCTTGGTTTCCGGCCGCCCGAGGTTGACCATGGGCTCGACGGTGAAGAACATGCCTTCTTCAAGAATTGCGCCTGTGCCGCGCCGCCCGTAGTGAAGCACGTTCGGCGGCGCGTGGAACACCTGCCCCAACCCGTGCCCGCAAAAATCACGCACAACCGACATGCGGTGACTTTCCACGAAGGATTGAATGGCATAGCCGATGTCGCCGAAAGTGTTGCCGGGTTTGATCGCGTCGATGCCGTGCATCAGCGCGTCATGCGTCACCTGGATGAGCCGTTCGGCTTTGCGCGGCAGCTTGCCGGCGACGTACATGCGGCTTGTATCTCCGAACCAGCCATCCACGATGACCGTCACGTCGATGTTTAGTATGTCCCCGTCTTTGAGAACTTTATCGCCCGGGATGCCGTGGCAGACGACGTGGTTGACCGAAATGCAACTGGCGTGCTCATAGCCCTTGTAGCCGATGGTAGCAGACGTTGCCCCGGCGTCTTCGACCATTTCCGTGATGCGTTTGTCGATGGCCCCGGTGGTCTGACCGACGTAGACCTCTTCGGTGATCGCATCGAGAATGCGCGCGGCCAGCTCGCCCGCCTTGTGCATGCCGGCAAAATCGGAGCGATCATAAATCCGGATGCCGTCTTTCGTCAGGCGTCCTTTCAGATCTTGGTTCACGTGGCTCTCCATCGCGTGCGTTACCGCCCTTCTACCCCTGTTTGGCAAGAAGGACCAGCAGACGTCATATCCGGACCTCCAGCGGTCCTGAAATCTCGACGCCTCGCGGGGAGATATTGGTGCCGAGACAGTAAGTTTCAACGCCCGCCTTCCGGGCGCTGCGATATGCCGCGCCGTAAGCCGGATCCAGGTCTTCTGCCAGCGTAAATGCAGCGCAATCCGTACGTTGCACCAGATATAGCATGATCGCGCGATCTCCGGCGGCGGCTCTTGTGGCAAGTTCGCCCAGATGCTTTGCGCCACGTGCCGTCACACTGTCGGGAAACTCCGCAATTCCGGGTTGGCGGCTCAGCGTGACACTTTTGACCTCGATGTAGGCGTCGGGAAGGCCATCTGCGCTGAGCAGAAAGTCGATGCGGCTGTTCTGTCCGTAAGCCACTTCCGGACGCACCATGGAATAGGCGGCAAACGCGGGCACTTCCCGCGCCATCAGCGCGGTTTTCAGCGCCCGGTTGGGCAAGGATGTATCCACACCGGTAAAGTGCCCGTTTTCGTGATCCACCAGCCGCCAGCCGAATTTCAGCTTCTTTTTGGGATCGTCATTCGGTTCCAGCCAGACTTTCGTGCCCGGGCTCGCCAGCCCCATCATGGAGCCGGGGTTGGCGCAATGGGCCGTGATTTCGGCCCCCGAGCTTTCAAGTACGCAATCTGCCAGAAAGCGCTTGTAGCGTCGGGTCAGCCTCGCAGGCACAAGTTCGGTTTGAAAGCGCATCGAC
>JASFFN010000105.1:0-6294 GCA_050124275.1 Roseobacter sp.
CACAGGCAATGCCGTGATACGGTCGGGCGATCAAGGCGATTTTCGCTGCACCCGCATCAGGCGGAAAAGTCCGCGACTCGGACCTTCGCCAATTTTTCGCGAACGTCGGCTGCTGGCGAAACCGGCCGTTCGGATCGGAAATTCCAAAATTTCAGTTTGCAATGGCAGCTTTCTAGCGCACTGCAGCCGCTCACCAAGATTTAGCGAAGGTCTGCACCGAGCCCGGAGCGGACGATCAATCTTCACGCCGATGGTGCACCAACCTCCGCTCAAGGCCCTCAATCACGCGAGGCCCAAATTCGACCCCTGCTACACGCTCAGCTGCGATGAGCGCGCCCGGCGAAAAAACATTTACCTCGACCATTCGATCGCCGATGATGTCTAGGCCCACAAAAAACATGCCATCTTCCCGCAGCCGCGGACGCGCAAGCTCAGCGATTTTGCGGACACGCTGAGTGATCGCGGCTTTCCGTGCTCGACCGCCTGCTGTCAGGTTGCTTCTTAGATCCCCCCGTGCCGGAACTCTATGAACCGCTGCGATCTCGCCCTGCGTCTCGATAAAGTCGCCATCCATTAGGAATACCCGGGTGTCGCCCTCGCTCGACGCTGGGAGGTACTCTTGCGAGATTAGGTAACCTTCACGGCAGACCGCATCGAAAATCTGGCGCAGATTGTATTGGTCGTCCTGCCGGATCAAAAAGACGTTGTGCCCGCCCGAACCGCGCAGCGGCTTGACCACAGCCACGCCACCGACTTCGTCCAAAAAGGCGCGCACAGCATCGAAATCCCGCGTGATCACTGTCCGTGGTCGCACCTCGCTGGGAAACAATTGGAGATAGAGTTTATTGACGGCGTGGTACAAGCCGTCGGGACTATTAACCACCAGCGCACCTGTCCGCTCAGCAAGCCTCCCGAAATTCACACCGGCCAGCTGGGCCCATGGCCGGGTCAGGGCGTCGGCTGCCGGGTCGTTCCGCAAGAAAAGAATGTCGAGCTCTCCGAGGTCCAACTGTCTGACATCGGCCGCAACCAGCGAAGACATTACCTCTGCACGGCTGTCCAAGGGCGATCTGCCGAGGCAGCGGGCGCGGGCGCTTAACTGGTCATCCATTCCAAGTTCGAACTGGCCGACCTCCACATACCATACCTCGTGCCCCTTCTGGAGGGCGTGCATCGCCAAATGAGTTGTTGTGTAGTCAGTGCGTTCGTTGGCGAGATCATTGATAGCAAACGCAAGTTTCATGGGCAGCCTCCATTCACCAGATCGGTAACACGGGCGCCGGACAACAGAGCCTCTAGGCGATCTTGCGAAGCTGCATCCTCAAGATAGCGCGGTCTAAGCGGACCGGGCGTCAGTATCTTCCGCCAGCGAAGTTCCTCGACGATCTCCATATGCTCCAAGGCCACTTTCCCAAGTAGGAGGTCATCGAAGGCATTACCTGCGCCGAGGTAGTCGAGAAGTGCTACAAGGCCTCGAAGGTAGACCACATCCTTGGTCAAGCCGCCTCCCCGGTAAGCTCTCATTGAAATCGTGAATGCATCCCGTTCCCCGAAATCATAGGTCGAGGCCAGAACCCGGTATGTTTCAATAAAATCCGCGCCGCGGGTCATGCAGTCCACTGCGACAACCCGGCCCGCCAGCGTTCGCAGTCTCGCGGCTGAGAAGCCTCCGCACAGATATTCAGACAAGACCGCAAGACCCTCTTGCGTTTCCTCGTATCCTGGCATGCCCGAATGGAATTGCGACAAAGGCTGCTGCAAGCCATTGTAATATGTTAGAATGTGGGTGCCGACTTCATGCTGGATCAAGGAATTCACTCGGTCTCTTGCGACTGACGTCGTAGCACCGACTAAGAAATTTCCTTTCGAGACCAAAACACCTGGTATGTCCTCTCGAAGCTCCACGCGGGCAGGTAGTTCAGGCATGAGTTCCCGGTAGTAGGCGAGTTCCTCTTCGGCCAAAAGCGCGAAATCCCGAGCGCTTACGACATCCCTGTTTGACGGAATATTCACCTTGGTCTCCAGACGATCAAGGATGTCGTGCGAGGCCTGAGTTAAAGCCTCATCTGCTCCACCGAAAACCTGCTGACTTTCCAGGAGAAAACGCGGAGAACCGCGATCCGAGAGCATCGTGATCTGACGATCAAGCTCGTCGCGCTGCGCTGAATAGACGTAATGCAGCGCTGGGTCTTCGATCGTTTCGAGAGGGACCTGATAGAGCTGGAACTTAAGGGCGCCGGGATCGACGGTTACCGGCCGATAGAGAAACTCGGGTTCAGCGGCACATCCATTCGAAATGAAACGTTGAAAGGAGACCTCGGCATTCACCGGTGTTACGAAAAGTAGAAGGTCGAATGTGTCGCTGACCGCCGAAAATCCCTTGTCGACCTCCGTCACTTCCGGGTCCATCGCTCGCGGCCCGAGTTCATGGAAGTGCGCAGGCCGATTGCGGGCATGGGTGTGCGAGAATGCGTAGAACGCATTTCGCAGCGCGCGGCCGACGTCTCGGGTGAATGTTCTGAGGACCCCCGGGATTACCTCGCTGGACTTCGGGACACGAAACAGCGGCGGGATTTCAAGGCCCATCAGAAATATGTCGTCGCGGGCTTCGGAACGCTCGCTTAGAACAGGTTGCATTCCGGGCGGAGACGCACCGGAGCAATATTCAACAGCAATCTCCGCTTTGGGAGTGGACCTCATGGACAGCAAGGCCCGCTCCAGTGCCGCGATTGTCTCTCGCGATACACCGTGCTGCTCAGCGATGATCCTGAAACGCGCAGGAGCTTCTTCAGGACCCATCGCGTCCAATGCGCTATTCGATGCACTCCAGATTTCTATTACAAGTGCTGCGCCATAAATCTGGCACATGGTGTCAACCAGCTGCGCGACGACTTTCCGCGTTTCGGGCAGGCTCTGCCTAAGAGGATCCGCGACCAGGTACGCAGTTTGCCCGGATAGCAGCTGGCGTGTGCCCGGATCGCTCCGATCTACCGGCGGCCTATATAAACAGATGAAGGGTTGGAGGTGGTCGACGAAGAGTTCACCTTTGCCATTGGGAAGCTTGAGTGAAAGCGTCTTCCCGTCCTTCAGATCCTGCGCGAACAGCGTGAAGTCGAGGTTTGCGGAGCCAAATTCAATATTTGTCATCGAACCATCCTCAGACTTACTTCAACTTGCGTGAGCGTCTTTCGGAAAGCTCTAAGGAGCTGTTCAAAGGTGCTGCGGTTCAACGAGCCCGTCCATTCATCCATGAAGAACTTTTTGACCTCTATCGCCAGGCAGCATCCGCTCCGCGGAAACCGCGTGTGGACGAACTCGGCAAGGTACCGACCACGAAACCTCACGTTTTCCCGAACGTCGAGATGACGACCGGCGACGTCTGCACCTGACAGAGAGGTAATGAATTCATCGACCACCGGAGCCCAGTAGTCGCGATCCATACTGCCGGTACCCACGTTGATTTCGGGGTTGGTTCGAGGGTCGGCTACCGGTCCTTCCGGCCCGTCTCTTCGGTGGTTGTAGCTGTGACAGTCGAGAACGATGAACCGGCCCTCGCGATCTTCGATCCGCTTCAGAAGTTCGCCGAGCATCTTGTAGAAGCGCCGGTGCTCTTCCAGAGAATGCCGATACATGGTCTGCGTAAGCCCATCACCCGGCTTCCAAACCTGAAGGTTCCAGCAATCCGAAGGTTGAACGCAAATTGCTTCGTCAGCCGGCCTGTTCAGATCGACCTCGAACCGTGAACGGAATGTCTGGATCTGCGTACCGCAAAGTGCGGCGATTCCGTCCGTGTAAGGATCCTCTTCCCGAAGGCGAGTCTTGTCATCGATTTCGAGGGCAGCGCGCAGGCCCGGACGGATGGCATGACCCGCATGAACGGCAAGCCCGACGAAGGGCCCCGGTCCGTGAATAACACGCCAAAGCGCCGCATCAAGATCGGGTCCAGACAAGTCCTTTTTGGCACCAAACTCCCGGTCCGATCCATCGGTTGGAACTTGGTGTTCTTGTCTTTTCGGATGCATCGGTGCCGCCACCTCCATAAAGCCAACACTGATCTCCGACCGAAATTGCCCACAGTTGCGATCGCTCGAGGCGTCGGGTCCGTAGAGGCTAGCATTCAAATTTAATTCCTTCGTTGATTTACATCAACGTTGGTAAGGTGGCCGGATTATTCAACCAGCGCCACTGCCGCCTTGCGCCTGGATGCCGACAGGCGGGTTTTTCCGCGACTCGGACATAGCCGCATTTTTCTCTACCGTCCGCTTCTGTGCAAAGTAGCCATTATGGTCAGGGCTTCGAAAATTTTGCCTTGAACGTCGACTCTTCAAAACGACACGTTGTCTGTGTCGGGACACCTACTTCAGTTCGGCAAACGGGAATAGCGATGGCTGGTGTTGCCCGCGTGGGGTGGTGTCTCGAATCAAAAACGGCGCCGGAATCCCATCGCCTGTCGTAGTCTGTCTTCAGCCAAGGCATTGGCGGCGTTGCGAGGCAACATTTTGTCGCGGCGCACTCTTTCCAGAACCTCGCGCGTGTTTTGCTCTATTTTCTCGGCGATCGTTGTCTTTGCCTGTTTTTCTGTGCCACCATGATATTCCACCGAGGCACAGATGACCCCGCCGGCGTTCGCGATGAAATCCGGGATCACCAGCACACCGCGCGCGTGCAGCTCTGCTGCCGCCTCATCGGTTGTGGGAATATTTGCCCCTTCGACAATCAGTTTTGCCTGGATCGCCGCAACGTTGGACTTGTTTATGACGTCCGGTCGCGCCGCCGGTATTAATATGTCGCAATCCGCCCCGATGACGGCCTCGCGTTCGCCAATGGCCGCGTCCGGATACTCCGTAACCGAATGCCCCTCGGCTTTCAGAGCAACGAGGCGCGGCAGGTCAAACCCGTCCGGGTCAAAAGAGGTGCCGCCCGAATCTGCCACGGCAACGATCCTGGCGCCCGCCTCTGAGAGGAAGCGGGCGGCATGGCGACCAACCGCTCCGAACCCCTGAATGGCGGCTCTGGCGTCCTTGACGCCGACGGCTCCATAATCCCCCGCCACCCGGGCAGCAACCCAGACGCCAAGGCCCGTTGCGCCGATTTCATCCAGCGGGATGCCGCCAACAACGCGCGGCAATCCGACCGCGCGCCCGATTTCATCTCTGACCCAGGCCATGCTGATTTCATTCGTTCCCATGTCAGGACCGGGAATGTATTCGCTGATCTGAGCGATTGCCCGGGCAAAGGCCCGGATCAGTCTTTCTTTTTCCAGTGCAGGCATCGCCGGATCGGCTATGATCACTGATTTTCCACCGCCGTGGGGGAGCCCTGCGGCCGCATTTTTCAGGCTCATGGCGCGCGCCAACCGGCTGCATTCCTGCAGGCTCGCATCCGGTGCCATGCGGACACCTCCGACCGCCCGACCCATCGATGTGTTGTCCACTACCAAGATGGCTTTCAGACCAGCTTTCGTATCGCTGATATGGATGATTTTCTCCGGACCAAGGTCATCCGCCATCTCGAAAATCAGAGCCATGATCTATCCTTTCGTCTCATGTTCCGGGCGTTCGAGATCGCCGCGCACCGCCGACAGGAAACGCGCGGCTTCTCCACCGGTCACTGCGCGGTGATCGAAAGTCAACGAAAGCGGCAGGATGCGTCGCACGACAGGTTGGCCATTTTCAGCAATGCACGCTTGGTGGATCCTGCCGGCACCAAGGATGCCGACCTGTGGCGGCGAAACCACCAGCGCCGCGTGTTCGCCGCCCAGCATGCCAAAGTTCGACAGGGTGAATGTCGCGCCACGCAGGGCGTCGGGACTAATGCTTCGGGCTTCTACGGCCGTTCTCAGATCCGCAATACCTGCGGCAAGATCACTGGTGGCGTCCGCCGACTGCAACACAGGCGCGAAAAGCCCGTCCCCGGTGTCCACGGCGATGGCGAGATGAACGTGCGCGTGCAACTGTCGGATTTGACCATCGAACCAAGCATTCAGCGATGGCTCTGCCGCACAGGCCCTGACGATAGCCTGCACCAGTCGCAGCGTCGGCTTTTCGTCTTCCGACCAGCAGTCGATGTCTGCACGGTCCGTCACGGTTGCCGGCACGATGCTGTCGCGGGACCGTTCCATGGCCCGTGCCATGGCCCTGCGCACGCCATGGATCGGCTCGCCCGCAACTCCGGTCGTTGATGCCGTCAATACATCACCTGATGTGACGGTGCCGCCCGGTCCGCTTCCTTCGAGCGTGGACAGATCAACCCCTTTCTTCCGGGCCAGTTTTCGCACCGCAGGAGCAGCTTTGA
>JASFFN010000106.1:0-6281 GCA_050124275.1 Roseobacter sp.
GGGCGCGCGTCCCGGCGGCAGCGGCGCCGATCAGGACCAGAAAACCCGTCAGCAGAGTGGCGGCGGCGCCGTAGGACGTGGCGGCCGCCAGACCGCTCAGCACATCGGCGACACGGTCGATTGCGTCACGTACCCGGATGGCGGTGATATTCGGGTATCGTCCCGCGAGATCACGCAGAATTTCGGCTTCGGCGTCTTCCTCGGCGTAAACGGTCGAGATGAAGCTATGCGGGGCCCCTGCCAGCGCCTGCGGATTGAGCGAGAGGATGAAACCGATGCCCGCGGTCGAGAAATCGACCTCGCGGAAACTGGCCAGCGTGCCGGTAATGTCCCGGCCCAGGATATTGATGGTCATCGTGTCGCCGATCTTGAGCCCCATCTCTTCGGCTTCTTCGGCGGCAAAGCTGATGAGGGGCGGACCCGAATACTCCGCAGGCCACCACTTGCCTGCCGTGAGCCGTGTGTTCTCGGGCATCTCTTCCGAATAGGTGATGCCGCGGTCGCCCTGCAGCACCCAGTGATCGCCTGCCGTTTCGGCCGCTGGCCTGCCATTTATGCGGGTGATGATCCCGCGGAGCATCGGTGCGGACTGGACGCGGCGAACCGCCGGATCGCTGTCGAGTCGCTCGATGTATCCGCTCATCTGGTCTTTCTGGATGTCGACGAAGAAATAACTGGGGGCCACTTCCGGCAGGTTGCCGGTGATCGCATTGCGCAGGTTGCCGTCTATCTGACCTACGGCAGCCAATACCGAAAGACCAAGTCCAAGTGACAAAACGATTGCCGTGGCGCCTTCACGGGTGCCTGAAACCGCGGACAGGGCCCACCGCAGTTTCGGCCACCCGCGGGACAGGGTTTTTCCGCGTTTCGACACTATGCGAAGCAGGTAGGCCGCCGCCGCCAGAAAAGACAAGGCCCCGGCTATGCCACCCGCCGTCAGAAATGTCAGCCGCCATGTGCCTGAAAACCAGCCAGCCAGAACCAGAAGCAGGCCGAGCGCGACACCGGTCGTCACCACGTACCGCATGGCGGGCAGTCTGCGCCCGCTGCTCAGCGCATCACGAAATAGCGTGGCGGCGCGGATTTCCTCGGTGCGGGCCAGCGGCCAGAGGGTGAAAATGAAGGCTGTGAGCAATCCGTATATTGCCGCTTCGAACAAGGGGCCGGGGTAGACCGCGAATTCAGACGGGATCGGCAGGCGCGCTTCGATGATCGGTGACAGCAGTATCGGAATCATCACGCCGATTACGAGGCCGAGCACCACGCCGACCATCGACAGGGCGCCGATCTGCAAGAAGTAGGTCTGGAAGATCGTGCGTCGTTCCGTTCCCAGCGTTCGCAAAGTCGCGATGACGCTTGTCTTGCCGGCGAGATAGGTCTGAACCGCTGCTGACACGCCGATGCCGCCGACCGCCAGACCAGAGAGGCCGACGAGTACCAGGAACGCGCCAAGACGCTCGACGAATTCGGATACGCCCGGTGCCCCGTTCCGCGCATCCGTCCAGCGCACGCCAGTGTCAGCAAAGGCAATGCGGGCTTTGCTCTCCAAGTCCGCGAGGTCGGTTTCCGGCGGCACGTCGAGGCGGTACCTGGTTGAATACAACGTGCCGGGGGCAAGCAGCGAAGAGTTCGCCAGGCTCGTCGTCAGGACAATCGTGCGCGGGCCCAGTGCAAAGCCTCCGGCAGCGCTGTCCGGTTCGCGTGTCAGGATTGCCGACAGGACAAAATCCTGCGTGCCCAGAGCGAAAACATCGCCGACAGAGAGGCCAAGACGATCTGCCAATACGCGTTCCATCACGGCGCCCGGCAGGTCTCCTTGAAGACCGAGCGCCTGCGCAAGCGGTATGGCCGGTTCCAGGCCGACCGTTCCGATCAGCGGATAGGCGGCATCGACGGCTTTTATCTGCGTGAGCGCACGCGTTTCGCCAACAACAGCCATCGATCTGAAGTCGGCGATTTCAGAGACGGTTTCAGCCTGGTTTTCCATCCACGCGCGCTCTTCGCTTGTGGCAAAGCGATAGGTGAAATCCAGTTCCGCATCGCCCCCGAGAAGGGCGGCCCCTTCACGCGCAAGACCTGCTTCGATACTGGCGCGCACCGTGCCGATGGCTGTGATGGCGGCGACGCCCAGGGCCAGACAGCCGAGAAAAATCCAGAATCCGCGCAAGCCTCCTCGAAGCTCGCGTCCCGCGAAACGGGCGGCTGTTGCAAGGCTCATTCAGCGGCCTTTTCGAAGGTGGCGATGCGCCCGTCGCTAAGCCGGATCACCCGGTCGCATCTGTCGGCCAGTGTCATGCTGTGGGTGACGAGCACCAATGTCGCGCCATGACGGTCACGCAGCCCGAAGAGCAGATCGATGATCGCCGCGCCATTCGCGCCGTCGAGGTTGCCTGTCGGTTCGTCCGCCAGCAGAATGTCAGGCCGTGGGGCGGCAGCCCGCGCCAGGGCCACGCGCTGCTGCTCGCCGCCCGACATCTGCGCCGGGTAATGATCGGCGCGATGGGCGAGACCAACGACGTCCAGCTCTTTCGAGGCGCGGGCGTAGGCATCCTGATGACCCGCCAGCTCAAGCGGTGTGGCCACATTCTCGAGGGCGGTCATTGTCGGGATCAGGTGGAACGACTGGAAGACAACGCCCATGTGATCGCGCCGGAACCGCGCCAGCTCATCCTCGCTCATCAACCCGAGATCATTGCCAAGGGCGGTTACGGTGCCACCGGTTGCTTTCTCGAGCCCTCCCATCAGCATCAGCAGCGAGGATTTGCCCGACCCCGACGGACCGATAAGCCCGAGGCTTTCGCCTTTTTGCACGTCAAGCGTAATCCCATGCAGGATATCCACGCGTCCGGCATTGCCATCCAGCGACAAAGCCGCATCTTTCAAGGTGTAAACCGGATCGGGCACGGGACATACTGAGTTGTTGCGTTCATGATGCCATATGGAGCTAGGATCGAAATGCGCAAGGCGCTGTTATGCATTGTAACGGGACTGCCCTCGCTCGGATGCGCGGATGAGGTCGTGATTGCGGCTCTGGGGGACAGCCTCACACAGGGATACGGGCTGGCACAAGAAGACGGTTTCGTGCCTCAAATGCAAAACTGGCTCTCAAGTCAGGGCATCGACGCGAGGCTCGTCAATGCAGGCGTTTCCGGCGATACAACGGCAGGCGGGCTGTCCCGCGTCGCATGGACATTGACGCCGGAGGTGGACGCCATGATTGTCGCCTTGGGCGGCAATGATTTCCTGCGCGGTTTTGCGCCGGAGGTCAGCCGTGCCAACCTCCAGGGCATTTTGCAGGCTGCCGATGAAGCGGAGGTCGAGGTGCTGCTGGTCGGCATGCAGGCGCCGGGAAACTACGGTCCGGACTACAAGGCGGCTTTCGATTCGATTTATCCGGATCTCGCCGCGCAGTATTCCGTTCTTTACGCTGAAAGCTTTTTTGGCGGACTTGAAGCAGAGGGCGGCGATCCCGCCTCGGTGCGGGCATTCATGCAGGCCGATGGCATTCATCCCAACGCAGACGGTGTCGCCCGGATCGTCCATGCACTAGGGCCCAAAGTCGCAGAACTGGCGGCAAGGGCGTCGGACTGAAAGTATCGGATGGTCATGAATTGGCGGCTGTGTCTAGCATCCGCCAATGTTCTTAAAGCGCCTGATCAGGCGAGTGCGATGTTACCCGCGCTTTCGCGCCCGTCGCGGCCCGTTTCGATGTCGAAAGTGACCTTTTGATTGTCTGCCAGACCGGTCAGACCCGCACGCTCGACAGCCGAGATATGCACAAAGATATCCTTGCCGCCACCTTCCGGTGCGATAAAGCCGTAGCCTTTTGTAGTGTTGAACCATTTCACGGTGCCTGAGGCCATTTCCGTGTCTCCTTTGATAATACCTGCCCACGGGATGTGGCAGCGTGGCTCCGCTTAAATAAGATCGATAGACTGAGCCGGCTTCCGTAGGGTCGAAAGGAGCAGTGGTCGATAGTAGTCGCTTCGCGCATCTAAAATCGTTCTGAATGCAACTGATTTCAAGTGAAATTATTGTGACGACGGATGAGTGGCGCATTTGCGCCATTCGTTGCCAATGCCGCAGAGCCTTCTGCACACATACGGACAGAAGGCATCTTTGTGCCGTCAATCCTGAAAATTCAGCTAGCTTGGCTCACGTTCCAGAATTGGGGCGGTAGGCAAGGGATTGGGCATTTCATACTGTGGTTCGGTTGCCTTTTCGGCGGCAGCCTCGGCTTGCTCTGCGCGCGTGGCGGTACGCTCCGAAAGGCGCATTTTCTCGGCTGCTTCTCCCTCAGCTTTCAGTTGAGCCTGCCGCGCAAGAAACTCGGCGGTGGTGTCGGTTTCCATCTGTGCGTCTATGACGGACTTTGGCGTTGGTTTTTGCAGGGCGTCGTGGGGGCGCGTCCGCTTCAGCAGCGCCCCGAGTTGCGCACCGCCTGTTCCAGTCCCGTTTCCCGACCCGTGCCCGGAATGGTCTGTGGCAAGCCCCGCGCTGCTCCCGGCCGCCGCAGCATCTATGGGCACCGTGGACCGCCCGAACGTCAAGCCCGTCTCGGATATGGTGTTGATTGGCTGCGGTGCGTAAGGGGTCAGGTAAGATATCGTTGTCATAACCGGCTCCGATCTTTGATAAACATCAGATGCCCGCCACCGATCGTCATTAAGCGACGGTAAATGTTAATGAACTGTAAAAAAGTCAAAAGAATAACGTCCTGGTTAATCGGATGCCGCAGGACCGTCGGAGGCGGAGATGCACAAACCAAATTATGCGGATCGCGAAAAAAGCGGGCATATTTCACATTTACGCTCTGGACTTTGCGGCTTTCGGTCCCATGTCACGGGGGTGAAGAGGGAGTGAGGACAGTCACTATGAGCAATATGGAAAATCTTGAGATGCAATTGGGCGAAAAAGAGCGCCAGCAGGAGACCTACGAAGCCGCGATCCGCGCCATGGAAGACAAAGATACACGCAAGGCAGCATCCGGCTACGCCGTGATGGCTGCGGCGCTTGGATACGGCGAGGGGGCGCTTGGTAACGGTACTTTCGGCAAGATCAGTCATGGCGCGAAACTTTTCTGCATCGGATTCGCGTTCCTGTTGCCCAGTCTGCTGGTCTGGCACGTGTTGCTCTGATCTGCGACCCAGAGATTTGACCGAAATGGTCGAAAGCGAAAGCCGGCGGCAAAAGCCGGCTTTTTCATTTGTTCGTGCGATTACGCCGTCAGCACTCTATTTGTGCTCCTGTGCCGATCTTGCCCTGTTTCAGCGCCAGGATTGACTTTTCGATCATCAGCGAAACCGGTCGGGGCCCCGCGCTTCTGCGCGGCACCGAGAACAAGTGAAGCTTGCACGCCGCCATTGGGCGCAACAATTAGACGGCAAACCTTCTCCTGGAGCGTCTCACTGTCAGTCTCGTGTCGCGTTGTTCTTGATTTTCGTTTCGGTGCGAACACCCGGCCAAATTTATGTGTATCGATTATCAGCGCCTTTTTTTGCATTGCACGCTGGGAAAAAACCGCGCGGGCCTCAGTTCTGCGGCATACTTCAGCCAATCGTCAGCGAAAGATGCGCCATGAAGGTGAGGCACCCGGTTTTTTGGATTGGAAACCCGCAACTAGGAATGAAAGGCAAGACTGCTTTTCGTCTCTTCCCGCGGGTGAGATGCATGGTTCGAGGCCCCGAACCTTAAACACACGATCAACAGAGTTCCAAAGGTTGCCGACGCGGTGATGAAATAGGTCATCATGGCGCCCGACCACGTCGTATCAAAGAAAACGAGCGCGATCACAAAGCTTAAAGTTCCGAAAACTCCGCCCAGAATGGCTGCAACTGGTCCCATGTCTGTCACTCCTATCGTCCCCGTTGCCAGTCAGACGCAAGCGTGTGGCCAGAATAGGGCAAGACGAAGAAAAAATTGCACCGCTTTCACGGATCAATTCCTGACCATCTTTTCCCTTATGTGAACTGGATTACTGACGCGAGGCTTTATCCGACCGAGATTCGAGTGCGACTGACCTCGACAGGGTCGCGTCATTCAGGCGCCTGTCGCGAACCGTTGCGGTCTGAATGCGCTGTACTATTCCTCAGCGTATATTTCTTGATGTACTCTTCAGGGCCGGTTTTCACCGGCCCTTTTTTCCGAGCGGCGAGTGACTGAAATTTTTGGCCGGCAACTTATTATCCCGGTTTCTCGACGACTTTGCGCAAAAGTTTATCGGTGCTCGGTGTATTCATGGATACGCGTGCCTTCCTGTGCAAATGGTGCGTTGGAGATCC
>JASFFN010000107.1:0-6225 GCA_050124275.1 Roseobacter sp.
TAGATCGGTTGCCGGATAAGCCGGAATAACCCGGTCGTGGGCATATCTGGAAAGACCGGCTTCGCATCCTGTACGAGCGACATCCAGCCAAGTGCGCCCGACTGCACCTCGGCGCCGGCGTCATAACTGGCCTTCATCAGCAAAAGCCACGCAATCACGTACAAGGCGGTCAGCAGAACCAGCACGGCGCCCTCGGCGCGCCACCATACAATTCCACTCGGCGTCCAGAGTGCGAAAAGCACCAGCAGCTGGATCGATGCCACGATGGCATAAGTCGTCGTGGACAGAGTATCTGCGTAGCGCGCAGGCGCCAGCATTTTCAGGACCCCGCGTCCGCGGCGGCTCAGCAGCAGCGAGTGCACGACCGGGAACTGCACCAGCAAGGCGGCGTTCGCGAACAGTGCCCAGGGATCGGGAACCCGCCCAAAACTCTGCGACATCCCGAAAAACATCGAGGCAGACATGGCAACGACCGCCAGAGCGAATACGACGTGGCACAGCACGCCGTATAGCAGGGCCAGGGCAATGCGTCGCCGCCCCGGCGGCGGCTGCAGTGCGCCCGCCATCAGCCGAACCAGTCTGGTCATCGGTGCTGCATCGTATCCAAGCATGTCGCGTGAGCTAGCGGGAGAGAGATCGCTTTCAAAGGAAACCGACGAAGTGTCGCACGGGCGCAAAGGACAGAACATCCGGCGGCAAAACCCTCAGCGCCCACAGTCCATCGGAAATTCGGATTTGCGCCGGCGGGATTTGGTGGCAGAGTGTGTCCGGATGGCGAATTTAGAGATCATTTCGGACACAGGTGACGGGGCGGTGGTGTTGAACCTGTCCGGACGTCTCGTGACCAGAGACCTGCAATCCGTTGAAGCCTCGTTTGCAAAGGTGCCTTCCGGGACCGGTCCTGCCCGTATCGACCTGTCACATCTGGAAGCACTGGACACCGGCGGCGCACTGATGATCGCGCGGCTGCAAAATCGTCTTGCAAAGGAAGGGAGCACGCTGGAAATCACCGGCGCATCGGATGACAATGCGCGCCTTCTCGAAACCGTGCGCAAGGCGGTCTTCGAAGATGACGCCGATGATCAGCGAAGGAAAACCATCAGCGACCTGATCGCGGGCGTCGGCATCCGCGTCACCGGGTCCGGCAAGGAACTGCTGTCGCTTGTGAACTTTCTCGGTCTGACCATGCATCGCCTCGTGCGCACGCTTCTGCATCCCAGCCGCCTGCGCGCCACGGCGCTTGTCGCCCAGATGCAGCAGACCGGTTACAGCGCCGTTCCCATCATTTCCCTGATGGGCCTGCTGATCGGCGTCGTGCTGGCGTTTCAGGGATCGCAGCAATTGCGCCAGTTCGGCGCCGAGGTCTTTGTCGTGGACCTCATCGCCGTCTCGGTCTTGCGCGAACTGGGTATCCTGCTGACGGCGATTATCATCGCGGGGCGCTCCGGCTCTGCTTTTGCCGCCTCCATCGGTTCGATGAAAGTGAACGAAGAAATTGACGCCATGCGCACCCTTGGTCTCGATCCCATCGAAGTTCTGGTCCTGCCGCGCGTGATTGCCCTCGTACTCATGCTGCCGGTGCTGGGGCTCGTTGCGAACGTCACGGCCCTGTTCGGCGGCGCGATGATGAGCTGGATCGAACTTGGCGTCAGCCCTTCGATGTTCCTGACGCGGTTCTACGACAATACGGATGTCTGGCATTTGGCGGTCGGCATGATCAAGGCGCCTGTCTTCGCCCTTATCATCGGGGTCGTTTCCTGCTGGCAGGGGTTTCAGGTCGGAGGCTCCGCCGAAAGCGTCGGGCGCCGGACGACCTCGTCCGTGGTTCAATCCGTGTTTCTGGTCATCGTCATGGACGCCATCTTCTCCGTTTTCTTTTCACTGGTGGGCGTATAGCCGATGCCGGACCAACAAAGTGAAGAACAGAAGGCAGGCGACCGCGAAGCCGTTATCGAAGTGCGCAATCTGGAAAACCGGTTCGGCGACCACGTGGTCCACCAGCACCTCGATCTCGATGTCTGGCGCGGCGAAGTCCTCGGGATCGTCGGCGGCTCAGGCACCGGCAAATCCGTCTTGCTGCGCTCCATTGTCGGGTTGCAAAAGCCCACTGCCGGAGAAATTCGTGTCCTCGGCACCGATGTCATCCACGGCACGGAAGCGGAGAGAACGGCGGTCGAACAACGCTGGGGTGTCGCCTTTCAGGATGGCGCCCTGTTCTCCTCTCTCACCGTTCTGGAAAACGTCATGGCGCCCATGCGCGAACATTTGTCGATCTCCACGGGCCTCATGCGGGATCTGGCCGAGCTGAAGATTTCACTTGTCGGGCTGCCGATGAACAGCTGCGGCAAACTGCCCTCCGAGTTGTCGGGCGGCATGCGAAAACGGGCCGCCCTCGCGCGGGCGCTGGCGCTGGACCCCGAGATCGTATTTCTGGACGAACCGACGGCAGGTCTCGATCCGATTGGCGCGGCCGCATATGACATACTGATCGGCGAACTGCAGCGTTCTCTGGGGCTTACCGTCTTTATGGTGACGCATGACCTCGACAGTCTCTACGCAATCTGCGACCGTATAGCGGTGCTGTCTGACAAGCGCGTACTGGTTGAAGGGCCATTGGAAATAATGACAAGCGTCGACAACCCCTGGGTTCAGGAATACTTCACCGGTCCACGCGCCCGCGCCGCGCAGCGTGCCTAGGTCGGGAGCCATATGGAAACCAAAGCGAACTACTTCCTGATCGGGCTGTTTACGCTGGTAGGGCTGCTTGGCAGTCTGGCGTTTCTTTTGTGGCTCGCCAAGGTCGAGGTAGACAGGCTGTACGCCTATTACGATGTGCTCTTCGATGACGTGTCGGGCCTCGGCAATGCAGGCGATGTCCGGTACAACGGACTACCTGTGGGACGTGTGGTGAATTTGCGGCTGGACCCGGATGATCCATCGAAAGTGCGCGTGCGCATCGAAGTGGCTGGCGATACCCCGATCAAGACCGACACCGTCGCCGTTCTGCAGGGGCAAGGCGTCACCGGGGTCAGCTTTGTGGCACTCAGTGGCGGGTCTCCGGACGCGGAACGATTGCCGGAGGATTCCGTCATCATCGCGGACCGCAGCCCCTGGCAGTCCGTTCTCGAAGGGGCGCCGGTCCTTTTGCAAAAGGCGGTTGACCTGCTTGAAGACATCAACGCCGTTGTCAATGACGAAAACCGCGCGGCCGTCGACCAGGCCCTGGAAAACCTTTCTTCAGCGTCCGGGAGGCTGGACCGCGCGATGGAAGACTTCGAAACGCTGTCTTCGGATCTCAGCCTTGCGGCACGGGAAGTCGCCGGTTTCACGGGAAGGTTGGAGGCGTTGGCCGATACGGCAGACACGACACTCACAACCGCTACTGAAACCCTGACACAGGCGCAAGGTGCGATTTCTCGTGGCGAGAGAGCATTTGCAACCGCCAATGACACCCTGAACACGATCGACCAGGCTTTTGCATCGGCGAAGACCCTCATCGAAGGCGACGGAAAAGACTTCCTGCGTCAAGGCACGGTGGCAGCGACGACGTTGGACAACACGCTGACATCCCTGCAGGGCCCGGCGCAAACTGCTTTGGAAAACGCCTCTGCAGCTCTCGGCGAGGCTGAGCAGACATTCGCCTCGGCAAACGAGATACTCGACCAGGACATCGACGGTATGATCACGGATATCCGCGCGGCGGTGACGGCATTTACCGAGACGACGATTAACGCCTCCGAAAACATCGATGAAATCTCGGATGAAGTTCTTGCCGCGTCCAGATCGGCTGCGAATTTTGCCTCGACCCTGGAAAACGTCGTGGTCAGAAACCGTACTCAGATAACGAATTTTTTCCGACTGGGCCTGCCCGAGTTCCTGCAACTCACCGAGGACGCCCGCTTGCTGGTTCGGAACATGACCCGGTTCGTCGACCGTCTGGATCGGGATCCGGCGCGATACTTCTTTGGAACCCAAGGATCGGAGTTTAGTCGATGAACAGGTTTGTGGCGTTCCTGACGATAATTTCAACGGTGGTCGTGGCATCCGGCTGCACGGGCTTGAACACTTTGACGACGGCGACAGCGCCCACCGACCTGTACCTGCTGACGCCAAAAAGCACATTCGATCCCAATCTTCCGAAATTGGAAGAGCAGATCGTCGTCGCGGAACCAACCGCGACAGCTGCCGTCAGCAACGACCGCATCACGGTACAGCCGACGCCCCTCGAAGTACGCTTTCTGCCCGGCGTCCGCTGGGTTGACCGGGCCCCCCTCATCGTTCAGTCCCTATTGATCGAAAGTTACGAGAACAGCGGCAAGGTCGAAGCAGTCGGCCCATCTGCCATCGGATTGCGGGCGGAATATGTTATCGTCCCCGACATCCGGGAGTTTCAGGCCCGCCTGCCACCGGATGCGCCGCCAAATGCGCCACTCGAAGCCCATGTGGGAATAAACATCAAGATCGTGAACGAAGAATTCGATCGCATCATCGCATCGCGGTCCTTCGAACGATTTCGCACCTCCGAAAGCGACGCACCAGAAGACATCGTCTTTGCCTTCGACGGTGCTTTGGGTGCCGTGATGAAGGACATCGTGGAGTGGAGCGTGCGGCAAATGTACAGCGACGCCCGACGCCGGGAGGCCGAAGAGCAGGAACAACAGACAGACGACGATGAGGCCTCGGCGGAGAAGACGTCCGCCGCCCTATGCGAAGATGGAACGGCAAGGTGCGACGGGGATGGCACCACACGGGGACATGCCCCGGTGGACAACATGGACGCGGACAACACGGCGCTGCGCCGGTTCGGGCAGTTGGATCATCATGAGAACGCGCCCAGCTCGGTCGTAACCATAGAAAATTGAAGCGTTCAGGTTTTTGAGTTGATTGGCTGACATGTCCTGGGTGACGGTGCGCCATCACTCTCGGCAGCGGGACGCGGTGTCAGACTGTGTCGTCGAGACTCTCCAGGCTTCCGGAGTGGTTGATACGGGACGCACCCCACTGCACCCCTGACGCCGACGGCGATGCCGCCAGACGCCAGACGCCAGAGGTTCCGCAGCCTCCCTCGCGCATCGCGTTGTGCCGCGGCAAACCGGGAACTTCGCACTTGAGTCCATCATGATAAATTGGTTGGATTTCGCAGGGTGGTACGACCATGTGCGAAAGCCAATGACGACACATACGGAAAACCTTGACGGCCCGCGCCGGTCCCGCCCCGTGCGGGTTGCCGAGGCCATAAAGGACTGGGTCGTGGAAAAGGGCCTTCAGCCGGGCGACCGTTTACCGGGAGAGGTCGAGCTGATCGCGCGCTTCGGCATGGCAAAAGGCACTATTCGCGAGGCGATGCGGCTTTTGCAGGCACAGGGACTTGTCGTGACCAAGACCGGACCGGGCGGTGGCAGCTTTGTCGGAGAGGTCAGCGCCGACCGTGCGCGTGCTCTTCTGGCGAATTATTTCTACTTCAAGCAGATTTCGATCAACGACATCTACCAGGTGCGCATCGCGCTCGAGCCAGAGCTTGCAGCCTCGCTTGCCGGACATCTGTCCGAGGCGCAACTGGGCGAGCTTGAGGCCATCATGGCCGACTATGCCGCCCCGGCGAAGGATGCGGCCGAAGAACGCGAACAACACGTCGCTTCGCTACGCTTTCACGCGCGGCTAGCACAGTTCGGCGAAAATGCCCTGCTCGGCTTCTTCGTCGATTTCATGGCGCAAATCCTGACCGATCTGACAGTCTATCGCAGACTGTATTCAGAGCCGAACCACATGCTGTGGCAACAAGGGCGCGCGCACCAGACTGACCTTATCGCGGCCCTGCGTGCGGGCGATGTCGACGCCGCACGGGCGATCATGCTGGAACACATGCAGATGGCACGCCGTCTGATGGAAAATCAGGAAGCGGTGGTCATGAAACGATTCATTTCCGATTGACGGTCCCCGGTCGCACCGTCTGTTCAGCGGTCGCGGCATACGGCTCAGACCGGAACGGATCGGCCAGCGTCGGCACATGTCCGGCCCAATCGGCGTATGCGCCGGTTGTCGCCCGCCGGTGCAGTGTGCGCAGATCCGCAAGCGGGTTTGTCGAGTAATCGATCCTCAGTGTCAGCGGCGCCGCATCGCGGCGCACCACCAGAAGCGCGGCGGACAGCAGGCCGCGACTGTCCCCGCCCGCCCGGGCTGCCGCGTCAAGAGCATTCAGCAAACGGAGATCAAGCCGTTGTGCTG
>JASFFN010000108.1:0-6218 GCA_050124275.1 Roseobacter sp.
TCAGGAAGCTTTGCAGAAAATCGGTGACGGCGAAATCTACACCCCCTCCGGTTTCGTTGCAGACGAGGTCGACGATGCGACCGAAGCACTCGCCAGACTTGTGTCACTGACCAATCAGCAAGCTCGGATTCTGGAGCTTATCTGCGAGGGTAAGCTGAACAAGCAGATTGCATTTGACCTGTCCATCGCGGAAACCACGGTCAAGGCGCATGTGACCGCGATCATGCGCAAGCTCGGCGTTCAGAGCCGAACCCAGGCGGTTCTGGTCGCACAAAACGCGAAGTTCTCAAACATCTTGCCAAGTTCTTCCTGAACGCAGTATTCTGCCGTCCGGGAGGAACTGCTTATGAATGCCGGTAAGGGCTTTCAAGGCACTCATACACGATCTTATCCCGTCGGAGAGTCGGTACTGCGCAAAGCTGGGATGCATTGGGCGGCAGAAGACCCGATAGGCTCTATCAGCCGCCAACTCGGTGCAGGACCGTTCACGCTCATTATTCTCCTCGTAACGCCAAAAGCGGACTTTCAACGTATTGTCGACGACGCCGCGAAAGAATTCGCGGGTACCGACGTCATGGCCTGCACCACCGCAGGTGAAATCAGCTCCAGCGGGTACGATGAGGAAATGATTCTCGGGATCGGTTTCCCGGCCGACGATTTTGCCAGCAGGTCCATCCTGTTTCGGGATGTCGGCAAGCTTACGCCACAGGATGCGGTTGATCGTGTCACGCTGGCGCGCGTGGCGCTGCAGAAAGACCGCCCGGACCTCAGCTATCGATTTGCTTTCCTGGCGGTGGACGGTTTGTCGCTCACCGAGGATACGCTCGCCGCGTCGCTCGCCCCTGCGCTCATGGACATGCCGCTTTTTGGCGGATCGGCTGGCGACGGAACGGATTTCCGGAACACGCTGGTCAGTCTGAATGGCGAAATCGCTGAAAATGCCGCTGTCCTGAACCTCATGCTGAGCCGGTACCGATCCAAAGTCTTCAGTCTCGACCATCTGGAGCCGACCGACAACAAGATGGTCGTGACCGATGCCGATCCGGCAAAACGGATCGTGAAAACGATCAACGCCGAACCGGCGGCGCGTGAATACGCGCGGCTCGTCGGCAAGGACCCGGAGCAGTTGGACAAGTTCACCTTCGCGGCGCATCCGGTTGTGGTCAGGATCGGAAACACTCATCACGTGCGGGCAATTCAGCAAATAAACGATGCCGGTGAAATTGTTTTTTTCTCGGCCATCGATGAAGGCATGGTCCTTGCGGTCGCCACGCCGCGCAACATGGCCGAGCACCTTGCCGAAAAACTCGAGGCGCTCGCGGATGACAGCATGCCGACCGATATCTTCTGTTGCGATTGCGTCTTGCGCCGGATCGAGGCCGAACAATGCCAACTCATCCGCCCCATGTCGGATATCCTCAAGCGTCACAACGTAATCGGGTTCTCGACCTATGGTGAACAGATCGGCGCACTCCATGTCAATCAGACCATGAGCGGCGTAGCTTTCTACAGACCCGTCATTGAATAGGACCGGCGCGTGTCTCTGATTAATCCGGCAGATCCGATAGAGCGGCAGAATGCAAAGCTGATGCGGATTGCGGAATCACTGATGCGCCGCGTTGAGCAAAAGGACGAAGAGGCCGGCTTTGCCTATCGTCAGTTCGAACGCGCGGCGCTGCTCGAGACACAGGTGCGCGAGCGGACGCGGGATCTTGAGCGGACCCTTGACCTGCTGCAGGAATCGAACGCGCAACTGGCAGCTGCACATGCGGAACGCGAAAACGCGCGCGCCAACCTGAGCGAGGCCATCGAAACCATCAATGAAGGCTTCGCCTTGTTTGACAGCGACGATTGCCTTGTCCTCTTCAACAGTCGGTTCTGCCAGGATCTGAAAGACGTCGTACCCGCGCTGGTCCCCGGTCTGACATTCAACGAATACGTGACCCTTATCTCGAAGAGTCATTTTCTCGCGCTGCCCGACGGCCAATCGCCCGAGGACTGGTTCGAAATGCGTTTGTGCCGGCACCTCGACGAGCATGTCGTCTTCAACACGAATCTCAAACGCGACCGTTGGTTGCAGGTCAGCGAACACCGCACGACAGAAGGCGGTACGGTCATCCTGCAGACAGACATAAGCGACATCATGCAGCTGGAACGGCAAGAACGTGCCAAGCTGCGCGATGAGCAGGCCCAGATGCTGCAGGCCACGCTCGACCATCTGAACCAGGGTGTCTGCATTTTCGACCGGTCCCGGTCTCTGGTCGGCTGGAACACGAAAATGAACGATCTGCTGAAGATGCCGGGGACGCGGGCGCGGCTGCAAATGCCATTCTCGGCTCTTCTGGTGAGCTTGCGAAACCACCTGACGTTTCCGGATCACTTTGGCGCGGTTCGATTTGAAGAATGGGCCGAGGCTGAAAAGCAAAGAGAGGCGATTGCCTTCGAAGCAACGCGCGGCGAGATGGTCTACAGTATCTTTGCGCAGGAAATGCCGGACCGCGGGTTCGTGATCAGCTTCACCGATGTCACTTCCGAGCGCGCGACGGCCCGAGCGCTCTATGAGATGAACGAGCAACTCGAAAAACGGGTCAGCGAACGCACAAACGAACTGGGTTTGGCGCTGGCGGAAGCGGAACGGGCGAACGCTTCGAAATCGAGATTCGTCGCAGCCGCCAGTCACGACCTGCTGCAACCGCTTTCAGCGGCGAAGCTTTTCATTTCATCGCTTGCCCATAGTGTAGACGGCGCATCCGAGCGTGCCGTGATCGACAAGACCGAGCAGGCACTGCGCGGGGCCGAACAGATCATCGAAGCCCTGCTGGACATCTCGAGACTTGATCTCGGCAAGGCGGTTTTCAAACTGCAGAATGTCAGGTTGAAGGATATTCTTGATCCCTTGCGCAACGAGATGAGCACTGCTGCCGCGTCCAAGGGACTGGAACTGCAGGTGCTGGACAGTTCCCTGACGGTCTACAGCGATCCCGGATATCTGAGGCGCATTTTGCAGAACCTTCTGAGCAATGCGATTCGATACACCGACAGCGGCCGGGTCCTTCTGGGCGTGCGGCGCAACAGCGACGTGGCCCGTATCGAGGTCTGGGACACCGGGCGCGGTATTGCAAAGAACGATCAGCGAAGGATTTTCAACGAGTTCCAGAGGCTGGAACCCAACGCGTCGGATACCGGTCTCGGGTTGGGTCTGGCAATTGTGGAACGCGCGTGCCATGGGCTCAACCATGATCTGGGACTCTGGTCGGAAAAGGGCCTGGGAAGTTGCTTTTCCGTGAATGTTCCCCTTGGCGTGACCCCTCCTGAAAGTCGCAAAAGCCACAAAATCCGAATCGATCAGGACATCACTGACCTGAGCGGGCTATTGGTCTTGCTGGTCGAGAACGATCAGGATTTCGGCCTGGCCCTGACAATGGCTGTCCAACAGATGGGAGCGAAGGTGATACACGCCGAAAATGCTCAGGAGGCACTGACGATATTGCACGAGATTCAACTCGTGCCGGACGTGTTTCTGTTTGATTATCAACTGGGGGACGGGATGACCGGGCTGGAATTACATGAACATGTCACCCGGCTCTACGGCCCCGTAACTGCGGCCGTCATTTCTGCCGACAGAACGCGCGAATTACGTGCCTTGTGCAAATCAAAGGGCATTCCGCTGATGTCGAAACCTCTGGAACGCGGCAAACTGCGGTCATTTCTCACCGCGTGCGCGAGAACCGTCTACAAGTCCGGATCTCACACATCCCCGCGCCTGAAAAGATAAAGCGACCGCGCTGCGCGATCGCTTTAATTCATTGGTATGCGTGACAGTCCAGAAACTCGCGAGCAAGTCTGAACAAGAGCGATTTAGAAAAGATCGCCGCCGCGCTCGTCGTCCTCACCCGGACCATACATGTTGATTTCCATGCCGCACGAAATCTCTACAGCGGTAGGTTTCTTCCAAGCCATTTATTTCCTCCTCGAAATATCACGATTCACCTTATCAGACGCGCCGGATACGTTAATTGGACATTAGTCGTATTCCGTCCACCATCTTCATCACATTCTAATACCGTCCTGCCGAGAATCAAGCGCGGCTTTACCTGCAATGCAGATCGAACAAGCCGCGGCCAGTGGCTCTCCCGCCCGGATGAAAGCACGCCGTGACAATGTCGAGTCGCAGCCCGGGCTCTTATTGAGAAATATTTATGCGACGCCCGACGGCAGACCGTGATAGACGTCAGTCGTGGTCGAACGGCTTGGAAGGAACATGTGGTGGTGCCATTGCGACAACTCGGTGCAGCAACTGCCGTTCTGCTGAGCGCCACGGCAGTCTCGCCCGCCGACCCCGCACAGACATGCAGCGAGGATGCCATGATCGTCTTCGACGGGTCGGGATCGATGGCGGAGATGGGTTTTAACGATATCGACGAGCCGCGCATATTCGATGCCAGACGCGCTGTCGCCAGAACCATTCCCGAGATTGCCCGCAATCGGCGCATCGGGCTTCTTGTCTATGGACCGGGCAGTCAAGACGGCTGTTCAGGGATCGATTTACGCTTTCCACCGATCGAAGATGCCGCGCCGCGCATTCTCAGTGCGGTGAACACCCTGCAACCCGCGGGCGAGACACCACTGACTGCAGCCGTTGCAAAAGCTGTCAGGACGCTGAATGACATGTCTGCCGGCGGCACAATCGTTCTGTTGACGGATGGCAAAGAGACATGTGGCGGCCAACCCTGCCAGCTGGCCGCGCAGGTTGCCGACGAGGGTCTGACGATTCATGTCATCGGTTTCAAAGTACGCGGCTCGTACTTTTCCTGGGAAAGCCAAAGCGACTACGGACAGGCCGAGACGGTGTCCCGCTGCCTCGCAGATCGAACCGGAGGACTGTATCTGAATACCGAAACGGTCGAGGAACTGATCGCCGCATTCAGAAAGACGCTCGGCTGCAACGTGTTGTTCTGAATATCAATGCGCGTTTCGACGCTTTCGGCGTGCGAAACGGTCGCCGGGTTCCACAGCGTGAACCAAGACGTGGAAACGACAGGCTTCGAGCCGGTCAAGCGTTGTCGCATTACGAAGGCGCGAGGCTGCGCGCCATCATGGCGCCCGGGTCGCTCTCTGCTCGACCAGATCGGACCTGGCTGATGTCCATGATAGGATCGTGCGGCGTCTACGACTTAAGTGTAAGGATTCAGAGCAAGTATAAGTTTGGAGATCTCAAGGAGTTGCCGTAACATGACGACACGCGACGTGTATTATGCGGCGTTTCGATCAAGACACTGGGAGGACAGTTGATGTTGAAGGCACTCACAATCGATCCGGGCAAATGTACCGGCTGCAAGCAATGCGAAATGGCGTGCAGTTACGTCAATGAGGGCGAATTCAACGTTTCAAAATCGCGCATCAGGGTCTTTGACTTTCACGAAGAAGCGCGCTTCGTTCCCTACACCTGCACGCAATGCGATGAAGCATGGTGCCAGCAAGCCTGCCCGGTCAACGCGATCACCACGAACGAAATGGGCGTGAAGGTCGTTCATGACAATCTGTGCGTCGGCTGCAAGGTGTGCACCATAGCCTGCCCGTTCGGCACGGTGAACTACAACGCATCCACCGGCAAGGTTATCAAATGCGACCTTTGCGGCGGCGACCCGGCCTGCGCGTCGGCCTGCCCGACAGACGCGATCACCTTCCAGGACATGGAACAGACCGGTTTCGATAAAATGAAGGCCTGGGCAACGAAGACGACCGCCGGCACCGAGCCATCGGGGCCAAACGCCCCCGCTTGATTTTTTTCACGACAGCGCCCGGACAGGGCACGAATTGAACAGATACGACAGGAGTTTCCCAGATGGGATGGACAGGAAAAATTCTCAGAGTCGACCTGACGAACGGCACCAGCAAGACCGAACCTCTGAATATGGAATGGGCCGACAAATATCTTGGCCAGCGCGGCCTGGCATCGAAATATCTGGTCGAGGAAGTCGACCCGAAAGCTGATCCGCTGGGGCCGGAAAACAAGCTTATCATGGCGACGGGCCCCCTCACGGGAACCTGTGCCTCCACCGGCGGCCGTTACTCCGTCATCACCAAGGGGCCATTGACCGGCGCTATCGCGTGCTCGAACTCTGGTGGCTATTTCGGGGCCGAACTCAAGTTTGCCGGCTGGGATATGGTCATCTTCGAGGGCCAGTCACCAAAGCCCATCTATGTCACGATCTTTG
>JASFFN010000109.1:0-6212 GCA_050124275.1 Roseobacter sp.
AGAGGCAGGACAAGCGTCTCGTGATCAGGCTCTACCGGGTCCGCTATCCTGTAGACCGGCCTGGCGAGGTAAACATGACAGATTTTTTCGGCCCAAAGGTCATACTCCGGCATATATGCAAAGCGTCTGAACGAGCCAAGCCGACGGGGCGAGGCGATGCGCCAGCCGGTTTCCTCGAGGACTTCGCGATGCAGCGCGTGTAGCGGGCTTTCACCGGGATCGATACCACCACCAGGCAACTGGATATCCACAACGTCCGTGACCTGAGCGGTCAGCAGAACGCTGCCGCCAAGCGGCAGAATTGCATAGGCGCCGGGGCGCCGCATATAGCGCCGGCTTGCGTCCGGCGCATGGCCGATGCGTGGTATCATTCTGGTTCACCCTCTTCTCAAGGGGCTTGAGGCCCCTATATGGAGGCGGTATGCCAATCGTCTGGCGATAAGGAAACCCCAATGACACTTGGACAACAGATCGCATGGGACGACACCGTGCTGCCATTTCAGCTCGATGCGAGCGATATGCGGGGACGCGTGGCCCGGCTGGACGGGTCCCTGAACGGCATTCTGAAACAACACGACTACCCACCGCAAGTGGAAGCGCTGGTTGCGGAAATGGCCCTGCTGACGGCTTTGATCGGGCAAACGATCAAGCTGCGGTGGAAACTGCAGTTGCAGGTGCAATCCAAAGGCCCCGTGCGGATGATCGCAACTGACTACTACGGCCCGGAGAAAGAGGGCACCCCGGCCCGGATCAGAGCCTATGCAAGCTATGATGCAGACCGCCTGACCGCGGGCCGGCCTTTCGATCAGGTCGGTGAGGGATACTTTGCGGTGATGATCGACCAGGGAAAGGGCATGACGCCCTATCAGGGCATAACGCCTTTGGCCGGCGCTTCGCTGGCCGCTTGCGCAGAGGCCTATTTCGCGCAATCCGAACAACTGCCAACCCGGTTTTCCCTGAGCTTCGGGCGGTCGACCGAAACGGATGCGCCCGAGCACTGGCGCGGCGGCGGTGTCATGCTGCAGCACATTCCCAAGGCGTCGCCCTTCGTGGCTCAGGGCGGCGGAACCGGAGAGGTTTTGAAAGCGGCGGATCTTGTTCACGGCGAACAGGAAGAGAACTGGAACCGCGTCAATATTCTCCTCGATACCGTCGAGGACATGGAACTGGTCGGGCCGAGTGTGGCGCCCGCCGATCTTCTCCTGCGCCTGTTCCATCAGGAGGAGCCGAGGGTCTATGATGCGCAACCCATACGCTTTGGCTGTACCTGTTCCGAAGACCGCGTACGTCAAAGTCTGTCGATCTATTCCGCGCGCGACATCGAAAAAATGACCACCGACGAAGGACGCGTCACGGCGGACTGCCAATTCTGCGGGGCGCATTACGACCTCGATCCGGCCACAGTCGGATTCGAGGCGGATGCCGGTGATGCCGGGGTATGACCGCGAAGCCGTCCGCCGTGCGCTCGCGCGGTCGGGGCGGCCATCATCGGATTTCGATCTGAACCCGGGGACGGTTCTGCCTCCGGGCCGCATACTTCGGCCTGCCGGAGTTCTGGCCGCGCTGGTTGAAAAGACGGATGGCTTGCACGTGATTCTCACGAAAAGGTCCTCGGCGTTGAAACACCATCCCGGACAGATCGCCTTTCCCGGCGGAAAGCAGGACGAATCGGACGTTGATGTCACTGCCGCCGCTCTGCGCGAAGCACAGGAGGAAATCGGACTTCCCCCGTCGCATGTCGAGATTCTGGGGCATCTGCCTGCGCATGAAACCGTCACGGGATTCATGGTCACGCCGGTGATCGGTCACGTTCACACCAGCTTCGAAGCGGTCCCGGAACCGGGAGAAGTGGACGAAGTGTTTACCGTACCGCTCTCGCATGTGCTCAACGCGGCGAATTACATGGTCGAAGGGCGGCGCTGGCGCGGCACCATACGATCGTACTACGCGGTCCCTTACGGCCCCTATTACATCTGGGGTGCAACTGCGCGTATGTTGCGGGCATGGACCGATCAGATGACATAACGCTTCCGGTGGAAACGCCCTGGCTGAATGACGCGGATGCACAGGCGGTTTGCCGTGCGTTGCAGGCGCATGGCGATCGCGTTTACTTTGTCGGAGGCTGTGTGCGCGACGCGCTTCTCGGGCTCGGGGGTGCGGATGTGGATCTGTCCACGGCCCTGTTGCCGCAGGAGGTGACAAACCTCGCCGAGGAAGCATCCTTGAAGGTCGCACCGACGGGTATCGATCACGGAACGGTGACTGTCGTCTCGGGGGGCAAGGGGTTCGAGGTCACAACCTTTCGACGCGATGTCGAAACGGATGGGCGGCGCGCTGTTGTTTCGTTTTCCAAGGATATCGCCGAGGATGCGCGACGGCGTGATTTCACCATGAATGCCTTGTATGCAACACCGGATGGCGTTGTCGTTGATCCGCTCGGCGGCGTGCAGGACTGTCTCGACCGACGGATCCGTTTCATTGAAAATGCCGATGAGCGGATCCGCGAGGATTTTCTGCGGATCCTTCGATATTTCCGGTTTCACGCGTGGTATGCGCAGCCGGATGCGGGTTTCGATGCGGAAACTCTTGCGGCGATTGCGCAGAATACCTCCGGATTAGAGACGCTTTCGGTGGAAAGGATCGGCACCGAAATGCTCAAACTGCTTTCGGCGCCCGACCCCGCGCCCGCTGTTGCAGCCATGCGTCAGACAGGTTGCCTGCAGTATATCCTGCCGGGCGCGGACGACAGGCTGCTGGGACCGGTGGTGCATCTGGAAGCACAGCTTGGAGCGTCGCCCGATCCGATCCTGCGGCTTGCGGCGCTTGGAGGGGAGGCACCCGCCGAGCGCTGGCGGCTCAGCCGTGCCAACGCGCGGCGTCTGGCGGATTTCGTCGATGCCGGATATGGCGAAACACCCTTGTCCGAAGTGGCGTACCGCAAAGGCGAGACGGTGGCGCGCGGCGCAGCTGTTCTCCGGGCCGCGCTTTCAGGCGGTGCGCCTTCCGACGAGGAACTTAAATTGTTCCGATCGGCGGCGCAAGCGCGCTTCCCTGTAAAGTCCGCCGATCTGCGGCCAGCTTTTGAAGGCCCGGCTTTGGGTATGAAACTTGCCGAACTGGAAGCGCGATGGATCGCGTCCGACTTCACGTTGACCCGGGAAGAATTGCTGCAAGAAATCCCATGAAGCGGTAAACCCGTCGGTCGCCGGGTATCGCCGCAGCATGCAAATCGGGCAATACAAATTGTATCTTCGCACACGGATCAGCTAGAGGTAGCCCAAACTGCTCTTGCCTGACACCCCGCGGGGTGTCCGCCCCACGTACTGATTATCTCGCAAGGCCGCCCGCCCATGTTCAGCTTTTTTGAAAATCTTGTCGATCCATACGTCGAATATACGGAAACAAACCAGCCGCCGCGCAAGCTCTGGCCGTTTCTGTGGTCCTATGCGGATCAGTTCAGGTTGCTGTTCTGCATCGCGGGTTTCATGTCGATTGCCGTCGCCGCAATCGAGGTCGGGTTGATCTATTACATGGGCCGCATCGTCGACCTGATGGAGGGAAACCCGGCAGAGGTCTGGCAGGAACATGGGACCGAATTCATTTTCGTGGCGCTTTTCATCATATTTCTGCGCCCGATGGTGCAGGCGCTGGACGTTCTTTTGCTGAACAACGCGATCCTGCCGAACTTCGGCATGCTGATGCGGTGGCGGGCCCACCGGCACGTATTGCGTCAGTCGGTCGGCTGGTTCGAAAACGATTTTGCAGGCCGTATCGCCAACCGGATCATGCAGGCGCCGGCCTCGGCGGGTGAGGTTATTTTTCAGATCTTCGATGCGATCTCATTCTCTCTGGCATATTTCATCGGGGCTGCGATCCTTCTGAGTGTCGCTGACCCGAGGCTTTTGCTGCCATTGCTGGGCTGGTTCGCGCTGTATGGCTGGCTCGTTCACTGGACCGTCACGCGGGTGGGCCCCGCGTCACAGGCGGCGTCGAATGCCCGCTCGCGCCTGACCGGCCGGCTGGTGGACGCCTATACCAACATCCATTCCGTCAAGATGTTCGCGCATCATGAAAGAGAATTCGACTACGCGAAGGAAGCGATCGAAGACGCGCGCAGGACGTTCCAGTACGAGATGCGCATCTTCACCAAGATGGATGTCACGCTGGTCGTGCTCAACGGGCTTCTCATCGTCGGCGTTGTGGGCTGGGCCTTTCTGCTGTGGATGCAGGGCACGGCCAGTGTCGGCGTCGTCGCAGCGGCGACGGCCCTGACGCTCAGGCTGAACGCGATGACCGGTTGGATCATGTGGGCGCTGACAAGCTTTTTCCGCGAGCTCGGCGTCGTCGCGGAAGGCATGGAGACCATCGCTGAACCGATCCTGCTGACGGATCACACCGAGGCGAAGCCCCTGAGGCTCACGAAGGGCGAGATCGGGATCAAAGGCCTGAGCCACCACTACGGTCGGCGAAACGGGGGATTGGACAATGTCGATCTGACAATCCATCGTGGCCAGAAGGTCGGCCTCGTGGGCCGTTCCGGTGCCGGGAAATCGACACTGGTAAAGCTTCTGTTGCGTTTTTACGATGTCGAAGCCGGGTCCATCACCATCGACGGACAAGACATCAGAAAGGTCACGCAGGACACTCTGCGCCGCGCCATCGGGATGGTGCAGCAGGACAGTTCGCTTCTGCACCGCTCGGTGCGCGACAACCTGCTCTATGGCCGGCCCGAGGCCACGGATGAGGAAATGTTCGCGGCCGCGCGGCAGGCACAGGCGCATGAGTTCATCCTGGGACTCGAAGATCCGGAGGGCCGGCGCGGCTATGACGCCCATGTCGGCGAGCGTGGGGTGAAATTGTCCGGTGGGCAGCGCCAGCGGGTGACGCTGGCCCGCGTCATCCTGAAAGACGCGCCGATTCTGCTGCTCGACGAGGCCACCAGCGCCCTCGACAGCGAGGTGGAAGCCGCGATTCAGGATACTCTCTACGGGATGATGGAGGGCAAAACCGTTATCGCAATTGCGCACAGATTGTCCACGATTGCTCAAATGGACCGCATTCTGGTTCTGGATGAGGGCCGGATCGTCGAAGATGGCAGCCATGACGCGCTTTTGGCGCGGGGCGGCCTATATGCACAGTTCTGGGCCCGGCAGTCGGGCGGATTTCTGAAGCTCGAGGAAAAGGTTTGAAGATATCTGACTGGATAAAGGCGTTTCATCATGCTGAAGGACCACCGCCGCAGACCCTTTGGGCGTTCATGCGGTGGTGTCTGTCGGGTTCCTGGCCCGCCCTCTGGTTTGCCGCCTTTCTGTCCGCCGCGGCGGGCGCGATGGAGGCGGGCACGGCTCTGATCCTCGGCATGGTCATCGACGCAACCGCGTCGACGGGGCCGGAAGACTTTTTCGAAGGCGGCAATCTCGCGTTGATCGCCGGTGCAACGGCGTTTTTTCTGATTGCGCGACCGCTTCTTTTCGGACTGTCGGCATCCGCCAACGCGATCATCGTGCAGCCCAATGTGAACCCGCTCGTGCTGTCGCGTCTGCATCGCTGGACGCTGGGACAGACGGTCGGATTTTTCGACGATGATTTTGCTGGGCGGATTGCCCAGAAACAGATGCAGGCGGCCCGCGCGGTCACCGATGTCGTCTCTGAATTCATCAATGTCGTTGCCTTTGCGCTGGCATCCCTGCTGGGGTCGGTGATCTTGCTTTTTGCCATCGACTGGCGCGTGGCGCTGGGCTTTGCGGTGTGGCTCGTCGGCTATTTCGCCATGATACGGTGGTATCTGCCGCGCATCCGGAAACGCTCGGCGGCGCGCGCGGGTGCCCGGGCGATGGTGTCAGGCCAGGTCGTCGACACGATTACCAATATCAAGACCGTCAAACTTTTCGCCCACGCCGACCACGAAGACCGCGCGGCCTTGGGGGCGATGCAGACGTTCCGCACGCGGGCGCTGGAGTTCGGTTACCTCGCGGCAGGGTTCCGCTTCGCGCTGATGTCGATCGCAGGCGTTCTGCCGGTGCTGCTGATCGGCGGTACGATCCTTTTATGGCAAAACGGTCAAGCGACGCAGGGCGATATCGTCGCCGCGGGCGCGGTTGCCATCCGCATCGCGCAGATGACCGGGTGGGTGAGCTTTACGCTCATGGCGATCTATTCCAACATCGGCGAAGTCGAGGACGGGATGCGCACGCTGACCCCGCGCAACCGTG
>JASFFN010000110.1:0-6208 GCA_050124275.1 Roseobacter sp.
TGTGGCGCTGATCTGGATAGGCATGCAGCGGGCCCGGTTCCGCGCGTCCGGGCAGGGGCCGGGTGTCATTCAGGTTGACGAAGGTCAGATCACCTACTTCGGGCCGTTGACGGGCGGGACGGTCGCGCTGGAAGATGTGACGCGCATCACTCTCGACCCGAGCCAGTACCCTTTTCACTGGCGTTTGGAGCAATCGGGTGGCCAGGAGCTCTTCGTGCCGGTGAACGCCGAAGGCGCGGACCTGTTGTACGACGCATTTGCCACGTTGCCGGGGTTCCGGATGGAAAATGCGCTTGCGGCTTTGAAAACGTCGGAAAAGCACCCGATCTTGATCTGGCAAAGAGACGTTTCGACTTTCGCCCGGCTTGGTCTACATTGACACCGGTTCGAATCCGGCCCATCCCTTCGCATCTCAGTCCAAACGAGCACACGGAGCCCCCTTCATGTCGATACCTCAAACTGGCGGTGGCCCGATTGCGTCTTACGATCAGATGGTTGCGTACCTTGAAAGCGGCTGCAAGCCAAAGCAGGACTGGCGGATCGGCACCGAGCACGAGAAATTCGGCTACTGCAAGGACAAACTGTTGCCGCTGCCATACGACGGCGAGCGTTCCATCCGGGTCATGCTGGAAGGGCTGCGCGACGGCTTCGGCTGGGCACCGGTACTTGAAGACGGCAAGATCATCGGTCTGGAGAAAGGCGGAGCAAACGTCAGTCTCGAGCCGGGCGGGGCATTGGAATTGTCGGGCGCTCCGCTGGAGACAATCCATGAAACCTGTGACGAGGTGAACAGCCATTTGCGGGAGGTCAAGGAAGTGGCCGATCGGATCGGTGTCGGTTTCATCGGGCTCGGGGCGGCGCCGGTCTGGACCCATGAGCAGATGGATCTGATGCCAAAAGGCCGCTATAAGCTTATGAACGAGTATATGGGCCGCGTCGGCACCATGGGCCGGATCATGATGCGCCGGACCTGCACGGTGCAGGTGAACCTCGATTTCGGGTCGGAGGCGGACATGGTGCAGAAAATGCGGGTGGCCTTGGCCTTGCAGCCGGTCGCGACCGCGCTCTTCGCCAATTCGCCTTTTTTCGAGGGCAAGCCCAACGGTCACAAATCCTGGCGGTCGCGGTCCTGGCGCGAACTTGATGCCTCGCGCACGGGCATGCTGCCCTTCGTTTTCGAAGACGGCTTCGGCTTTGAGCGCTGGGTCGAATATGCCTTGGATGTTCCGATGTATTTCGTCTACCGCAACGGTCAGTACGTGAACGCACTGGGCATGTCTTTCCGGGATTTCCTGAAAGGCAAGTTGCCCGCGCTGCCCGGCGAATTGCCGACCATGTCGGACTGGGCCGATCACCTGACGACTGCATTTCCCGAGGCTCGGATGAAGAAATTCATCGAGATGCGCGGGGCGGATGGTGGCCCCTGGCGCAGACTTTGTGCCCTGCCTGCATTCTGGGTCGGACTGATGTATGACCAGGCCGCATTGGATGCCGCCTGGGATCTGGTCAAGAACCTCGATACCGGCACACGGGATGCGCTGAGAGTCGTTGCGTCGTCACATGCTCTGCAAGGCGAAGCGAACGGGGTGAAACTCCATGACCTTGCGCGCGAAGCCGTCGCGATCAGTCATCAGGGCCTTGTCAACCGGGCCCGCACGGGTGCGGGCGGCATGGTCCCGGACGAAACCCATTTTCTGAATGCGCTGCACGAAACCGTGGAAAGCGGGAAAACGCCTGCAGATGAATTGCTCGAGCACTACCACGGCGACTGGAATGGCGATCTGTGCCGAATCTACGCCGAATACTCGTACTGATCCAATGCGTCAGCGCAGGACATGGACCCCGCATTTGGCATGGCGCACCACGCTCGCGGCGGTCGAGCCCAGAAAGTAATCCTCAAAACCCGGCTTGTGCGATGCAATGACAATGCAGTCCGCTTTGTGGGTCTTGCTGTATTCGATGATAGTGGAATACGCGTGCCCATGGATGACCGCAACTTCAACATCGGCCTGGACTGCTTTCGCCATTTTCTTCAACCGTTCCATGGCTTCACTATGGTGGCGTTGGGCCAGTCCCTCAGGCAAATATGTGGTCGCATAGGCCGGTACGTCCTCCATGACATGCATCAACGTGATCTTGCCACCCTCATTCAGAAGCTCCTGAGCGACCTTGAGCGACTTGGCACCGCGTTCCCCATGATCGAAGACGACCGGGACGAGAATGTTGTCATACATGTTTCATTCCTCCTTGATGTGAACACCATGCTACCGCGTAAACCTGTTTCTCACATTGATCAGGATCAGTCACGTTGCGAACCGGCTTGCGGGGATCACCACGAAAAAAGCCCCGGACGTTACATCCGGGGCTTTTGACATTTTGTGAAACCGAAACGAACTTATTGCGGTATGTCGCCGGTAATGCCTTCGACATAGAAATTCATACCGAGAAGCGATCCGTCGTCAGCGGTTTCGCCTTCCGCCAGCCAGGGCGAGCCGTCCTGCTTGTTGATCGGGCCGGTAAAGGCGTGGTACGAGCCATCGGCCAGTGCGGCTTTCATGGCCAGAGCTTCTTCCTTGACGTTGGCGGGAACGGCATCGGAAATCTCACCGATACCAACCATCCCCGGACCGATTCCGTCCCACGTATCCGTGCTTTCCCAGGTCCCGTCCATAACGGCCTGTGTACGTGCGATGTAATAGGGTGCCCAGTCGTCGATGATCGAGGAAACGCGCGGGAAGGGCGCGTATTGCGCCATGTCGGACGCCTGACCGAAGGTGACGACATTGCCGGCTTCCTGCGCTGCGGCCTGCGGTGCCGTGGAATCGGTGTGCTGCAGAATTACGTCAGCGCCCTGTTCGATCAAAACCTTCGCCGCATCCGCTTCCTTGGCAGGATCGAACCATGTGTAGGCCCAGACGATACGAAACTCGACGTCGGGGTTGACTTTTCTGGCATGGATGAAGGCCGAGTTGATGCCGCGGATCACCTCGGGGATCGGGTAAGAGCCGATGTAGCCGATGATGTTCGACTTGGTCATGCTGCCGGCAATATGGCCCTGAATCGCGCGGCCCTCATAAAAGCGCGCGGAATAGGTCGATACGTTGGGATGAAGTCTTTTATAACCGGTCGCGTGCTCGAACTTCACGTCCGGAAACTTTGCCGCGACGTTGTTGGTTGCATCCATATAGCCGAAGGACGTGGTGAAGATCAGATCGGCGCCATCCAGCGCCATCTGCGTCATCACGCGCTCGGCATCGGGGCCTTCGGCGACGTTTTCCACATAGACCGTTTCGACCTTGTCGCCGAAATGCGCCTCGACAGCCTCGCGGCCCTTGTTGTGCTCATAAGTCCAGCCGCCGTCACCGATCGGACCCACGAAAACAAAGCCGACCTTGGTCTTGTCCTGCGCCACGGCGCCCGTCGCGAGCCCGAGTGCCATCACGGCACCGGCAAATAGGGTTGTTAGTCTCATGTCAGGTCTTCCCCATGTTGAAGCACCCCTGTTCCGGGGCTTGAAGTTACCTCTAGTTCGAGGCGTGGAATGTCCGGCCCAGCGAGCCGGGGGCAGCGCTCTTGTCCGCGGAAAGGATCACGAGCACTATGATAGTGATAACGTAAGGCGACATTGCCAGATATTCGACGGGAATGGCAACGCCAGCGCCCTGCAAATTCAGTTGCAACTGTGTGATCCCGCCGAAAAGATAGGCACCCAGCAAGACCCGCCAGGGCTTCCAACTGGCAAAGACAACCAGGGCGAGCGCAATCCAGCCCACGCCCGCCGTCATCCCCTCGGTCCATTGCGGCACGCGGATCAGGCTGATGTAGGCGCCGCCCATGCCGGCGCAGGCCCCGCCGAACATGATCGCGAGTGTCCGGATTCGGACGACTTTGTACCCGAGCGCATGGGCGGCATCGTGATTTTCCCCGACCGCGCGCAGGACCAGTCCGACACGCGTGAACCTCAGTACCGCCCACACGCCGGCCACCAGCGCCAGTCCGACATAGAGGACCGGGT
This sequence comes from Roseobacter sp., assembly GCA_050124275.1. Taxonomy (GTDB): domain Bacteria; phylum Pseudomonadota; class Alphaproteobacteria; order Rhodobacterales; family Rhodobacteraceae; genus Roseobacter. The sequence continues at coordinate 4,016 of JASFFN010000110.1, forward strand.
CATGAGAGAACAGGATCGGGCCGATGACGGGAATGTCAGCCAGAACCCCGAAATTCACGTCCGGCATTCGCGGTGGTTTCACGCCCACATATCCCTGTCCCAATAGAGCCGACAGGCCGAGACCGAAGAGCGTGAGCGCGAGCCCCGACGCGACCTGATTGGCCAGCGTCACCTGCGTGAGAAAGGCAAAGAGCAGACTGAGAGCAGCGCCGCCACAGGCGGCCGCAACAAACCCCAGGAACGGCGAGCCGGATTCGACGGCCACGGCAAATCCGCAGATCGCACCGATGATCATCATGCCCTCGACCCCGAGGTTGAGAACGCCTGCGCGTTCAACCACCAATTCGCCCGTTGCGGCCAGCAGGATCGGGGTTGCCGCGCTCATCAAGGCGGCGACCAGCAGGATGGGATTGATTGCAGACAGGTCCATTACGCCACCTCGCTCCGGCCCAGCCGCAGCCGGTAGTTCGTGAAAAGGTCGAAAGCCAGCAGGAAAAACAGCAGCATGCCCTGAAAGACCTGAATGGCGGCGGCAGGCAGTTGCAACTGGCTTTGTGCAATGTCTCCGCCGATGTAGGTGAGCGCCATCAATAGCCCTGCGAGCACGATGCCAATCGGGTTCAACCGCCCCAGGAAAGCGACGATGATGGCCGTGAAGCCGTATCCCACGTTGAAATCGATCGTGACCTGGCCTGCGGGTCCGGAAACTTCGAAAAGCCCGGCCAGTCCCGCCAGCATGCCCGAGGTACCCAGACAGAAAAGCACCAGCCGTCCCGGGTTCACGCCGGAAAAGCGCGCGGCCCTTGGCGCTTCGCCGGTGACGCGGATCGCAAACCCGAGCTTGTGCCGTGCAAAGAGAACATAGGCAAAAATAACCGCGATCATGGCGGCGACCACGCCCCAGTGCATACCCGAGTTCGTGATCAGTTCCGCGTTGTGGGCGGAGGGGTATTGCTGCAGGTTGCGGCTGCCCGGAAACCCGAAGCCTTCGGGGTTTTTCAACAATCCCAGTGACATGGAGGCGAGGAACTGCTCGGCGACATAGACCAGCATCAGCGAGACGAGGATCTCGTTGGTGCCGAACTTCACTTTCAGCAGGGCCGGTATCATGGCCCAAAGGAAACCGCCCAATGCGCCCGCGATAACCATGGCCGGGAAAATCAGGACACTCTCGGCGGGATAAAAGGCGAGGCCCACGCCCGCTCCGACCAGCGCCCCCATGATGTACTGCCCTTCGGCGCCGATGTTCCAGATGCCTGCCCGGAACCCGAGGCTCAGGCCAATCGCGATCAACACGAGCGGCGCACCCTTGATGAGAAGCTGGGGCCGGTAGAAAAACGAAAACTCACCGAACAGTGGTTCCCAGAAGATCGTCACGATCGACTGCACCGGGTCTTTGCCAAGTGCGGCGAACAGCAAGCCGCCGAAAAAGAATGTCGCCAGGACCGCGAGAACAGGTGTCGCGTACGCGAACGTCCGGCTGGGTTGGGGGCGCTTTTCAAACCTCACCATGCGCCCGCTCCGGGTTCAGTTCTGTTCGCGATGGCCAGCGGCACAAGCCGGGATGTCAGGGCGTTTTCACACATGGGCGACTTCCATGCCATGTGCGCCCCCCATCATCAGCCCGATCTCGTCGACGGTCAGGTCCTTGGTCGGTCTGGGGGCGGACAACCTGCCCTCGTTCAGCGCTGCGAAGTGATCAGAGATTTCCATCAATTCATCAAGATCCTGGCTGATGACGATCAGAGCGGCACCGGCTTTTGCGAGGTCAAGCAAGGCCTGCCGGATCGCCGCCGCGGCCGAAGCGTCAACCCCCCATGTCGGCTGGTTGACGACAAAGACCTCAGGTGATTGCAGAACCTCCCGTCCGATCACGAATTTCTGCAGGTTCCCGCCTGACAGCGAACGCGCGGCGTTTCCCGGTCCCGGTGTTCTGACGTCAAAGGATTCGATGATCCGCTCGGCAAATCCGCGCGCCGCAGTCCAGTCGAGAAACCCGTTCCGCTCGAGTTGCTGGCGTACCGCTCCCGTCAGCATTGCGTTTTCGGTGAGTGACATATCCGGTGCTGCAGCATGGCCGAGGCGTTCTTCCGGCGCCGCGAGCACCCCAAGCTGGCGCCTTTTGACCGGGCCCGTGCCACCGATATCTTCGCCACGGAAAAGCAAGGTGCGCGGCGGCGCGCGCATCTCGCC
>JASFFN010000111.1:0-6201 GCA_050124275.1 Roseobacter sp.
GTGTACTCTACTATGCGGGAAGAAAGCGTGCCGAAGTCCTCGTCAAATGACATGCTGACATCGCACCCGCAGCGGCGCAGCTGCGCGGCGAGAACGCTGGCGCCCAGAAAATGCTGCTCGCCTTGCGGCACCAGCACCAGTGTTGCAAGCTGTTCCTGCCCCACGCAAGGATCGACCCGTGCGGAAGCGGAGGCTTCGGACAAAAGAGACTGCAACCGCATGATCGCTACGGTCACTTCGGCGAAATTGATCTGGTCGTCCGTCCATTTTTCACCCAGGATTCGCGCCGATGCCGGGACGTAGAGATCGATGATTGCATCGATCGTCAGGCGGTACCCTCGAAGTTCGGCTAATAAACCATCAGGCGAGAAACTGCTTTTCGAAAGCACGGCGCGCATGACATGGTCCAGAACGAACTGACGCAGCCCGCCGAAAGACACTCTTTGCCGATCGTGCAGGACGGAGATCACCTTGGACGCCAGTGCATCCACATTTTCCGGTCGGTTGCGCTGAACGCCACGCGGGTAAGCTTGATCATCCGTCGACATGGCTCTTTCCCAACGACTCTTCTCTTATGGCACGAAGACAGGGGTCTCCGCAGAGTCGACATGGGCGAAAGAGTCTACCCTTGACAGCAAAATGTCAAACAAAATTGACACATCACGAGGGCTACGACTGGTAAACTCATAGAAAATATCGATTATCATCTTTTTTTATATGATAGATTAGTAATTCCACATCATTTTTCCAAGAGAATCGACATGTAAACTGAAGTTTTCAGTGGTGTAAGTTTTAGTTGACACTTTTATGAAAAACCCGCACTTTCGATGCAGATGGCAAGAAAGGCGACTCCCCACATGCAGGGACAAATGTCCAGAAAATCAGTGCCTCCCGGCCTTTACACCGCCGAAGAGCGCGCCCGCCGCGACGCGACCGTCTGGACAACGATTCAGGGCGTACTGGCCCCCCTGCAATTCCTGGTTTTTCTCATCTCTCTCGCGCTCGTTTTCAGATACCTCTGGAACGGTGAGGGCTACATGGCAGCGGCATGGTCCATCGTGATCAAGACGCTGGTGCTCTACACGATCATGGTCACAGGCGCGATCTGGGAAAAAATCGTTTTTGGTCAATATCTTTTCGCGCCGGCCTTTTTCTGGGAAGACGTCTTTTCCTTTGCCGTGATCGCCTTGCACACGGCGTATCTCTGGGCGCTTTTCACCGGCGCCATGGACCCGACGTCGCTGATGATCTTGGCACTGGCCGCCTACGGGGCCTACGTCATCAACGCCGCTCAGTTTGTCCTCAAGTTGCGCGCCGCGCGCTTGCAGGCCGCAGCCGCCTCGACAGACTCACGGGAGGTGCACGCGTGACCGAATTTCCGCGCCTCCCGACCAGTGGCGGATGCCGCGACGAACCGATTCTCAAGCAACGCGGCCAGCGGGAGGTTTTCTGCGGTCTGACGGGGATCATCTGGCTGCACCGCAAAATGCAGGACGCCTTTTTCCTCGTAATTGGCAGCCGGACCTGCGCCCATCTGCTGCAATCGGCTGCCGGAGTCATGATCTTTGCCGAGCCGCGCTTCGGCACCGCCATCCTCGAAGAGACCGATCTTGCCGGACTGGCGGATGCGCAGGCCGAGCTCGACAAGGTCGTCGACCAGTTGCTGGCCCGCCGCACCGATATCAAACAGCTCTTTCTCGTGGGCTCCTGCCCCTCGGAGGTCATCAAGCTGGACCTTCACCGTGCCGCCGAGCGCATGACGGAAAGATATGCGCCATCGGTCCGGGTGCTCAACTTCTCGGGCTCCGGCATCGAAACGACCTTTACGCAAGGCGAGGACGCCTGTCTCGCCGCCATGGTGCCAGTCCTGCCGGAGACCGACGAAAAGCAGCTCTTGCTTGTCGGCGCTCTGCCCGACGTCGTCGAAGAACAGGCCGTGTCTCTTCTGCGGCAGATGGGCATTGGCCCCATCAGAGTACTCCCCGCCCCGCGGGCGAACAGCGACCTCGGCGTGGGCGCCAACACCGTTTTCGCCCTGACCCAACCGTTCCTCGGAGAGACGCACGGGGCCCTCGAACGGCGTGGCGCGCGACACATCGCGGCCCCCTTCCCCTTCGGCGAAGAAGGCACGACCGCATGGCTCCGGGCCATCGCGGATGTCTTCGGCGTCGACGCCGAAACATTCGAGCGGGTGACGGAAGCCCCCCGCAAAAGGGCGCGCAAAGCCATCGCGCAAGCCTCCGAAGCGCTGCGCGGAAAATCCGTTTTCTTCTTCCCCGACAGTCAGCTTGAAATCCCGCTTGCGCGCTTTCTCACCAGAGAATGCGGCATGGATGCCATCGAGGTTGGCGCACCCTTCGTGCACAAGGGCATCGTCGGCCCGGATCTCGATCTGCTCGCCAGGGGCCCGGTGATCTCCGAAGGACAGGATGTCGATCTGCAACTCGACCGCTGCCGCGCCGCGCGCCCGGACCTGACCGTCTGCGGGCTGGGTCTGGCCAACCCGCTGGAAGCGGAAGGCCTGTCGACCAAATGGGCGATCGAACTGGTCTTTACGCCGGTGCATTTCTACGAACAGGCGGGAGATCTCGCAGGTCTCTTCTCGCGCCCCTTGCGGCGCGCCGACCTTCTGAAGCTGGAGGCGGCGGAATGAAGCTGACCGTCTGGACATACGAAGGCCCCCCGCACGTGGGTGCGATGCGCGTGGCGACCGGCATGAAGGGGCTGCATTACGTCCTGCACGCCCCGCAGGGAGACACTTACGCCGATCTGTTGTTCACGATGATCGAGCGCCGCGACCACCGGCCGCCGGTCACCTACACCACCTTTCAGGCCCGCGATCTGGGGTCAGACACGGCGGACTTGTTCAAACAGGCGCTCAAAGACGCCTACGAACGTTTTCAGCCCGAAGCGCTGATCGTCGGCGCTTCCTGCACGGCGGAACTCATTCAGGACGATCCCGGCGGCATGTCAGAGACCATGGGCATCCCGGTGCCCGTCATTCCGCTGGAACTGCCCAGCTACCAGCGCAAGGAAAACTTCGGCGCGGATGAAACCTTCTTCCAGATCGTCCGCGCACTGGCCAAACCCATGGACCGCACGAAGCAGATCACCTGCAATCTGATCGGGCCCACGGCCCTCGGATTCCGGCATCGTGATGACATTACAGAGCTTACCAGCCTGCTGTCGGACATGGGGATCAGCGTCAACGTTGTCGCCCCGATGGGCGCCAGCCCCGCTGACATCGCGAAAATGGGTCAGGCGCATTTCAACGTGCTGATGTATCCCGAAACAGCCGAGAGCGCCGCCCGCTGGATGGAGCGTGAACTTGGCCAGCCATACACCAGAGTTGTCCCAATCGGTGTCGGGGCCACGCGTGATTTTGTTGCCGAGGTCGCGGAAATCACGGGGCTGGAACCCTACCTTGATGAGAGCCGCCTGCGTCTGCCGTGGTATTCCAAGTCCGTCGACAGCACGTATCTGACCGGAAAGCGTGTCTTTCTGTTCGGTGACGGCACCCATGTCGCCGCCGCCGCCCGAATCGCCCGCGATGAAATGGGGTTCGAGGTCGCGGGGCTCGGGTGTTACAACCGCGAGATGGCCCGGGCAGTGCGCGCGGTAGCGCGCGACATGGGCGTCGAGGCTCTGATCACCGACGATTACCTTGAAGTCGAACGCAGGATCGAAGAACTCCAGCCCGAGATGATCCTCGGAACCCAGATGGAGCGGCATATCGGCAAGCGTCTGGGCATTCCCTGCGCGGTGATTTCCGCCCCGGTTCATGTTCAGGACTTTCCCGCGCGCTATTCACCGCAGATGGGCATCGAAGGCGCCAACGTCATTTTCGACACATGGGTGCATCCGCTGGTCATGGGCCTCGAAGAGCACCTTTTGCACATGTTCCGCGACGATTTCGAGTTCCACGACGCCGCGGGGCCCTCGCACCACGGAGGCCACGCCCCGAAACCGCAAAATGACACTCCGGTGCCCGCGCCTGTCGCCGAACCCGCCAACGTGACCTCAACAGTTGAAGTTGTCTGGCTGGAAGACGCCGAACGCGAATTGAAGAAAATCCCCTTCTTCGTGCGCGGCAAGGCGCGGCGCAACACAGAAACCTTCGCCAGTGAGCGCGGCTTATCCGAAATCGGCATCGACACCCTTTACGAGGCAAAGGCCCATTATGCGAGATGACGGCGTCATGAATGGGCGTCTGCCCGGGTATCGCGTCGTGATCGTCACGCTTGACAGCCATGCGGCGGGTCCGGCGATGCGCGCGGCCGACCGGCTTGCGACGGACTATCCGGGTCTGAATATTTCGATCCACGCCGCCGCAGAATGGGGTGAAACACCCGGCGCTTTCGAGGCAACGCGCGAGGCCATCGAGACCGCAGATATCGTCATCGCGAACCTTTTGTTCCTCGAAGAGCACGTGTCCCGCATCCTGCCCCACCTGCAGGCGCGGCGCGATAACTGCGATGCGATGATCGGCGTCATCGCCGATGCCGCGATTGTAAAGCTCACCCGCATGGGCGCGCTCGACATGCTGGCGCCGCAGTCCGGCGCGATGAAGCTGATGAAAAAGCTGCGCGGGTCCTCGAAACCCTCCAGTTCGTCTGGCGCGGACAAGATGGCGCTTTTGCGGCGCTTACCGAAGATCCTGCGGTTCATTCCCGGCAAGAGCCAGGATTTGCGGGCCTGGTTCCTGACCATGCAATACTGGCTCGGCGGCTCGGATGACAACGTCGAGGCGATGATGCGGTTCCTTCTGAACCGCTACGCGACCGGGACCGGCTGGGCCAGGACACCCGAGGCGGCTGCCCCGATCGAATATCCCGATACCGGGCTTTACCACCCGGACCTGCCGCACCGGATCACCACGAATCCGCAGGAGTTACCCGTTCCCGAAGACACGGTAGCGACGGTCGGTCTGCTGATGATGCGGTCCTACGTTCTGTCTTCCGATACGGCCCACTACGACGCGGTGATCCGCGCTTTCGAAGAGCGCGGGATCGCCGTGCGCGCGGCCTTCGCCGGTGGTCTGGACGGGCGGCCCGCGATAGAAGCCTACTTCCGTGACGAGTCCGGCGCACGGATTGACGCGCTGGTTTCTCTGACGGGTTTTTCGCTGGTGGGGGGGCCTGCCTACAACGACAACGAAGCGGCCATCGAGGTGCTCAAAGGCCTCGATATTCCCTACATCGCCGCGCATCCGCTGGAGTTCCAGACGCTGGGGCAGTGGACCGCCTCCGCACAGGGACTGGGCCCTATCGAGACCACGATGCTGATCGCCCTGCCGGAACTTGACGGCGCCACCAACCCGACCGTCTTCGCCGGACGGCACGGCCTAGAGGGCTGTGAAGGCTGCCAGTACCGCTGCGCCAATCAGTCAGACGCCAAAGCCATGGCGCCCTGCCGCGAGCGCATAGACAGCCTTGTCGAAAAGACCATCCGGCTGGCCCGCCTGCGCCGGAAGGCAAACGCCGACAAAACCATCGGGATCGTGCTGTTTGGATTTCCACCAAACGCGGGCGCTGTCGGAACGGCTGCCTATCTCTCTGTTTTTCAGAGCCTTTTCAATACGTTGAAGCGGCTAAAAGCGGATGGCTACGACGTCGACCTGCCCGAAAGCGTCGACGATCTGCGCGCCAAAGTGCTGAAGGGCAACGCCGCGCAATACGGCCAGGAGGCCAATGTCGCCGACCACGTGAGCGCCGATACCATCGTCCGCACGACGCCGCCCCTCGCCGCTATCGAGGCCGTCTGGGGCCCTGCGCCCGGTCGTATCCAGTCCGACGGGCGCGGCGTTTTCGTGCTGGGCGCGCATTTCGGCAAGATCTTTGTCGGCGTGCAACCGACCTTCGGTTATGAAGGCGACCCGATGCGGTTGCTGTTCGAAAGGGGCTTTGCGCCAACGCACGCCTTCGTCACGTTCTACCTCTGGCTCAAGAATACGCTCAAGGCCGACGCGATCCTGCATTTCGGCATGCATGGTGCGCTGGAGTTCATGCCGGGCAAGCAGGCGGGTCTCGGGGCGCGGGACTGGCCGGACCGGCTCATCGGCGAAATGCCGAACATCTATCTTTATGCCGCCAACAATCCGTCCGAAGCGAGCCTTGCCAAACGTCGCTCCGGTGCGGTGACAATCACCCATCTGACCCCGCCATTGGCGACCTCCGGGCTCTACAAGGGGCTTCTGGAGCT
>JASFFN010000112.1:0-6196 GCA_050124275.1 Roseobacter sp.
GGGCGTCGAAACGGCGCGCCGCGGATTGACGAGCACGGCATGCAGAGGTGGCAGCCCGTCCAGCGGCTGAATGTCTTCCCCGATTCCGGAAATGCGCGCAGTTTGCGAGAGAAGACACATGGGAATATCCGCGCCAAGGCCCAACAGTTTCTGCGCAATGGGCGTGTGTGCCGGATCGTAAAGTTCGACCGATACTTCCCCGCCACTCCAAAAAGTCATCAGCCCGCGAAACGCCGCCGCCGCATCTGCGGAACCGCCACCGATGCCAGAAGAGACCGGCAGCGTCTTGGTCAGCACAAAAGACGCACCGGGCATCTCGTCGAACAGCGTCGCTACTTTCAGTACGAGATTGTCCATGTCGGGCGGTACCGCCGCCGCCTCTGGACCTTCGGTTGTGACGGAAATGGTATTGCCGGTTTGGATGAAGAGTTCGTCGCCGACATCCGCAAACATGACCAGACTGTCCAGCAGATGGTATCCATCAGGCCGCTTGCCGGTCACATGCAATGTCAGGTTCACTTTTGCCGGTGCAAAAACGCTGACGGACAACGGGGGCGTCATTGCGACGGGTTAGTCCGCAGCAACCTTGAGCGGATCGGCACCTTCTTCTTCCAGCACGACATCCAAACCGACGTCGAGTTTGCGCCGGATCCTCTCCGGGTCGACATCTTCGCCGGTTTCAGACTTGTCGATGAACGACAAGGCGCGGGACCACTGGAACTCAGCTTCGCGATACCGGCCCACTGCCCAGTAGACATCGCCCAGATGGTCGTTAACGACCGGGTCCACCGCCATCAATTCAACGGCGCGCTCCATGTGTGGCACCGCTTCGTCATAGCGACCAAGACGATAGAGCGCCCAGCCGAGCGAATCTATGATGTAACCGCTGTCCGGGCTTGCAGCGACTGCACGCTCGATCATTTCGAGCGCTTCGTCCAGTTTCGCCCGCTTTTCAACCAGCGAGTAGCCAAGGTAGTTCAGCACCTGAGGCTGCCCTGGATTGATCTCGAGCGCTGCTCTGAAATCGGCTTCCGCCAGTTCCCAGTTGCCCTGCCGTTCATGCGAGATGGCCCGCGCATAGAGCAGAAACCAACTGCTGTTGCCGGATGCTTCGGTGATGGCAATCGCGCGGTCGTAGGCCTGAACCGCTTCCGCAAAACGATCCTGCTGCCGGAGAGCGTCCCCGAGGGCCGATTGAACGGTTGCCAGATCGCCGTGGCTGCGCGCCAACTGTTCGAGGACTTCAATCGCCGCATCTTCTCGGCCTGAGCTTCGCAATGCATCCGCGCGGCCCAACTCGGCCGCATGATAGGCAGGATGATCGGCAGGCACATCCTTCAGTACAACGATGGCCTGGTTGTATTGTTCGAGGTTTTCGAAAAGCTCGGCCGTCAGCAAGATCGCATCCACATGATCCGGACGCATCAGGCGTGCAACCTGCGCGTAAAGCAATGTGTACTCGGGGCCGGCGTCGCCGCGCAACGCAGCAGCAACGGTGAAGAAAACCTCCGCAAATCCGTCCTGCGCGGTGTTCACATAGGTAAACGGCAGAGGCTCTTCTTCATCCAGAGCGTTCTGCAGGACATCGATCTCGGGATCGCTCCCCCCCGCGAACATCGTCAGGATCAGTTCCCGCGCCTCATCCTCTCGGTCAAGCTGGGACAGGATCTCCACGCGCGCAAGAACACCACGTCTTGTCTGCAGGACACTGCGCGTGGCGTCCGCAGCGAAAATTTGCTCGGCGCCTTCAAAATCACCTACCGAGGCCAGGGCCATGGCTTTGTGAAACAGCGCGAAAGCGTTCAGGCCCTCTTGTTCGGCAATTTCGTCGAACCGCGCCAGAGCGGCACTGACCTCGCCGAGACCCATCAGCGACCAGGCCTCGACAAGTCCGTCAACCAGCGGACCTATGCGCTGGCCTTCCCGTGTTCTGTCCAGCAGCGTCTGAAAGTCTTTGCGCCGCACCAGGTCCGTGGTCAGAACCAGTTGCGCGACCTGGCTGGCCTGGCCGGAAGATTCCATCACCTTGGCAATCGGCAATGCGCGATCCAGACGCCCGAGGGCAAGTTGCGCCACCAGGGCACTGTCCCTGAGTTGAACATTCTGCGGATCACGTGTCAGCGCCTGCGTGAAATAATCCGCTGCCTGCTCAAAGTCACTGTGCATCGCCGCCGATCGGGCGGCTAGGTATGGCCCGGCGACGGATTGCGCGAACACCGGTGCCGTCATGGCCAGCGTCAAGACGGCGCCGGTCAATATTGCGATCCTCTTGCGAAACACGATTGAAGCCCTTTTGGTTCCTGTTGCCTGCGCGCCGCAGGCTAGCACGTTCACCTTCAGGCGCAATGGCCACGTAGGCGAAAAGACGGGACTGTCGCACCCTTTTTAGGAGAGCAGGTCAGTAAAGGGCAAAACATCTTCATCGCGCATATCCCGTCACACCTTGCTACATGTTCGGATAGTTCGGCCCGTCTCCGCCCTGTGGTGTCGTCCAGACAATGTTCTGCGCGGGGTCTTTGATGTCGCAGGTCTTGCAATGGACGCAGTTCTGGAAATTGATGACAAAACGCGCGTCCTTGCCTTCTTCCTCGACAAACTCGTAAACGCCTGCTGGACAATAGCGCGTCGACGGTCCCGCGTATTTCGACAAGTCGACAGCCACCGGTACAGACGCATCCTTGAGCTTCAGATGCGCAGGCTGGCTTTCCTCGTGGTTGGTGAATGAAAACGCCACGTTGGTCAGCCGGTCGAAGGAAAGTTTTCCGTCGGGCTTCGGGTACTCGATTTGCTTGTGACCGGATGCCGGTTCGGTTGATGCCGCATCCGATTTTCCGTGCTTCATTGTTCCGAAGAGAGAAAACCCTGCCGTGTTGGTCCACATGTCGAGACCGCCAAGCATGAGGCTCGCGAGCAAGCCGCTTTTTGACCACATCGGCTTCACGTTGCGGACTTTCTTGAGGTCCTCGCCGATTGCGCCCGTGCGCACCTCCTCTTCGTAAGCCGTCAGTTCATCGCCGGCCCGCCCTGCGGAAATGGCCGCTATGGCAGCCTCGGCCGCCGCCATGCCGGACAGCATGGCGTTGTGATTTCCCTTGATGCGCGGTACGTTGACCATGCCGACCGAACACCCCAGCAAAGCGACCCCCGGCGCAACCATCTTTGGCATCGACTGGTAGCCGCCTTCGCTGATCGCGCGCGCGCCATAGGCCACACGTTTTCCCCCCTCCAGAAGGTCGGCCACCATCGGGTGATGTTTGAAACGCTGGAATTCCATGTACGGAAAAAGATACGGATTCTTGTAGTTCAGATGGACGACAAAACCCACGTAGACCTGATTGTTTTCGAGGTGGTAGATGAACGATCCGCCGCCCGCGTTGCTGCCCAGCGGCCAGCCCATCGTGTGTGTAACGGTGCCCTCTTTATGTTTGGCCGGGTCGATCTCCCAGATCTCCTTCATGCCCAGCCCGTACTTCTGAGGCTCATGGCCCTTGCTCAGATCATACTTCTCGATCACTTGCTTGGACAGCGACCCACGCACGCCTTCCGACAGGAAAACGTATTTGCCGAGCAATTCCATCCCCGGTTCATAGGCGTCTCCTTCCGAGCCATCGGAATTTTTGCCAAACTCGCCGGCAACGACGCCTCTGACCTCGCCATCATCGCCGTAGACAAGTTCGGAGCATGACATGCCGGGGAAGATTTCAACGCCAAGTTCTTCTGCCTGTTCGGCCATCCAGCGGCACACATTGCCCATGGAGACGATGTAGTTTCCGTGGTTGCTCATCAGGGGCGGCATCGGCCAGTTCGGAATACGCATCTTCCCGGCTTCGCCCAGAAGGTAGAAGTTATCTTCCTTGACCGGGACATTGAGGGGTGCGCCCTTCGCTTTCCAGTCCGGGATCAAAGCATTGAGGCCCAACGGGTCGAGCACGGCCCCGGACAGAATATGCGCGCCGACTTCCGAACCTTTCTCGAGAACCACAACGTTGCAGTCGGCATCCAGTTGCTTGAGGCGAATAGCGGCGGACAACCCCGCAGGCCCCGCGCCGACAATGACCACGTCATATTCCATCGCCTCGCGTTGTGTGTCAGTCATGGACGGTCTCCTTGTCAAAATCCCGATGCGTTTCGGACGCGCAAATATTTTCCGCAAGGGGCTAAACCACGCCAGAGAGCAATGCAATCGCTACACAGCGTCAAAACGCGCCGGACCCGCCGAATGCCGTCAATTCAGTCCGATTGCTGAAAACGCCATCATGCCGGACGGTCACCCGACAGATAGCGTGGACCTGCGCCTTTTTGCGCCGCGCGGTCTTCGGGATTGTAGAGCGCACAGCTCGGCAGGCTGAGGCAACCGCAGCCGATGCATCCGTCGAGATTGTCGCGCAAGCGTTCCAGTGCTTGAATTTTCTCGTCCAGAGCGTTCCGAAACTGAGCACTGATCCGCGTCCAGTCAGCCTTTGTCGGAGCCCTGTCGTTCGGCAGCAGATCAAGTTCGGCTTTGATTTCCGGCAGGCTGTAACCGAACCGTTGCGCAATCATCACGGAACTGAGCCGTCTCAGGTCCAACCGCGCGGATCTGCGCTGCCCTCCGGGATTGCGCCAGGGATGTACCAGACCCTGTGCCTCGTAGAATCATATGGCCGAAACCGACAGGCCGGTGCGCACCGCCAAAGCCCCGATTGTCATCCCTTCAAAGCTTGCCATAAGAGTCTTGACCTCAAGTTGAGTTGAGCAATTACCGTAGGGGCGCTGACGCGAATGCGAAAGGAAAAACATGCCTGCAAAACTTGAACATGCCAACTACACGGTCTCGGACGCGCGGCGCACCGCACGCTGGATGACGGACCTCTTTGGCTGGCACATCCGGTGGGAAGGCCCCTCGTCGAACGGCGGCTACTCAGTGCATGTTGGAACCGACACGCAGTATGTGGCGCTCTATCAACCCGTTGAAAGCATTTCTGAAAAGTCATCGAGTTATGCAACGGCAGGGGGTCTGAACCATATTGGCGTCGTCGTCGACGACCTGAAATCAGTGGAAGAACGCGTGCAGAAGCTGGGATTCACTCCGGACAACCACGCGGATTACGAGCCGGGACAACGTTTCTATTTTCATGATGACGACAACATTGAGTATGAAGTCGTCGCGTATACCTGATCGGCGTTTTTGTTCCAACCGGTCCGCATCGGCGCTGCTCTGCGTCGACACAGACCTCTTGCAATCCGCTTCCGCTTTAGGTCAGTTAGGCGCTATTGAAATTGAGCGGCCCTCCGGAATCACCGGCGGGCCGTAATAAATTCGTGGATGACGCCAATGGACAAGATACCCATGACCCGCAAGGGACACTCTGATCTCGAAGCGGAACTCAAGACGCTGAAGTCCGTTGAACGACCGGCGATCATCAAGGCCATTGCCGAAGCCCGTGAACACGGCGACCTGTCCGAAAACGCGGAATACCATTCCGCACGCGAGAAGCAGTCGTTTATTGAGGGCAGGATCAAGGAACTCGAGGGCGTTCTCGGACTTGCAGAGGTGATTGATCCGTCGAAACTGTCCGGTTCCATAAAATTCGGCGCCACCGTGACTCTTGTTGACGAAGACACCGACGAGGAAAAAACCTGGCAGATCGTGGGCGAGCACGAAGCCAATATCGAAAAAGGTTTGTTGAATATAAAATCCCCGATCGCACGCGCTCTGATTGGTAAAGATGAAGGCGACAGCGTCGAGGTACGCACCCCCGGAGGTGAAAAATCCTACGAGGTGCTCAAAGTCGTCTACGCCTGACAGGACTGCCGACATGGCCGACACATCACACGATACCGAAACAAGCCCGGAACACCTGCGTGCGACGCCTCTGGGTGTCTACGACCGTCCGAGAACAGAAACGATTACGAGCATCGAATTCGTCGCAATCGCCGTATCGGCTGTATGGCTGATCGGCGCCGCGCTGTTCTTCCTGTTCTTGCCGAGCGATGCGTCCGAGGGCGGAACGGGTGCCGGCGCATTGCGTTTCCTGATGACGCTCATGGTCATCGTCATGCCGATTGCCATGATCTGGGTCGCGGCGAGTGCCGCGCGCGCGTCGAAAGTCATGCGGGACGAAAGCCGGCGTCTGCAGGCCTCGATAGACGCGATCCGGCAGACATATATCGCACAGAACCAGAGCGGCATAAGCGGTGTGGAACCAGCGTCCGT
>JASFFN010000113.1:0-6179 GCA_050124275.1 Roseobacter sp.
GGACGAAGAGGGCACGGGCGCGCAGCACAACCTGCATTAGGCGCCTCGGTGGCATGAAGGGTACGTGATGAAGAGGGTATTCGGAAAATGAGGCTTGCCTGTCCGTTGTGTGGCGACCGGGACCGACGCGAGTTCTATTATCAGGGCGAGGCGGTCGCCCTTGCGCGGCCCGCGCCGGATGCCTCTGGTGACGTCTGGCATGAGTATCTGCACCTGCGCGAAAACCCGGCCGGTGAACGGCGTGATCTGTGGTATCATGAAGCGGGCTGCGGCGCGTGGCTCGTGGTCACGCGCAACACGACCACCCATGAAGTGATGGACGTCGCATTGGTCAAAGAAGAGAGCGCAGTCCGATGAGGATCGAGGGACGGGGCCTTATCGATCGCCGTACGCGGTTGCGGTTCCAATTTGATGGCGTCGGCCATACCGCTTTTGCCGGGGACACGGTTGCTTCGGCGCTGCTGGCCAAAGGGCAGCGTCTTGTCGGACGGTCATTCAAGTATCACAGGCCGCGCGGCGTGATGACCGCGGGCAGCGAGGAACCGAACGCCCTTGTCACCGTGGGGGCCGGCGCAGCCCAGGAGCCGAACGTGCGCGCAACCGTGCAGGAGGTGTACGACGGATTGCAGGTGCACAGTCAGAACGCCTGGCCGTCGCTTGCTTTCGATGCGCTGGCGGTCAACGATCTGGCGTGGCCGTTTCTGGGGGCCGGCTTTTACTACAAGACCTTCATGTGGCCGCGCAGCTTCTGGGAAAAACTCTACGAGCCGGTGATCCGCCGTGCCGCCGGTCTGGGTGCACTGAGCGGGCAGGCGGTTGCGGAGCGGTATGAGAAAGCCTTTGCTTTTTGCGACATTCTGGTGATCGGGTCAGGCCCGACGGGATTGATGGCCGCCCTGACCGCAGCACAGGCGGGCGCGGATGTCATTCTGGCAGAGGAAGACAGCCTGCCCGGGGGGCGGCTGAACGCCGAAACGCATCGCGTTGGCGGCCAGCCCGGCAACGACTGGGCCGCGTCGGTCATTGCCGAGCTTGCGACCATGCCCAACGTGCGCGTCATGACGCGCACCACCGTAACGGGGGCCTACGATCAGGGCACCTATGCCGCGCTGGAGCGCTGGGGCGGCGCCCCCGAAGCTGGCCGCCCGCGCGAGACCTTCTGGCGGATCGTGGCAAAGCGTGCGATCCTCGCGGCGGGGGCTTTGGAGCGCCAGATCGCTTTCGCGAACAATGACCGGCCGGGGATCATGACCGCCGGTGCCGTGCGCGCCTATCTCAACCGCTGGGGCGTGGCCGCGGGACAACGCGTGGCGATCTTCGGCAACAACGACGGCGCACATCGGACGGCTGCGGATCTGGCAGAAGCGGGCGTCGAGGTCGTGGGGCTGATCGATACGCGGAAAGATGCGCCGGAACCGCCCGGAGACTTTCCGTTTTACGCGGGCGCGCATGTGGAAGACACGAAAGGACGGTCGGGCCTGAGAGAAGTCATCGTGAGAACGGGTGGCGGCATCCAGCGGCTGCAAGCCGACTGCCTCGCGGTGTCGGGCGGATGGAACCCGACGCTGCATCTGACCTGCCACATGAACGGCAGGCCGCAATGGCGCGATGACATTGCGGGCTTCGTGCCTGCAGAGGGCGCAGTGCCCGGCCTTGTCGCGGCCGGTGCCTGTGCCGGGGAGTTCAGCACGGCAGGGTGCCTTGCGGCGGGCGCGGCAGCGGCGCGGTCGGCGCTAGAGGAACTCGGCCTGCGAGGCAAGGCCATTGCCCCGCCCGAAGCCGACGACACGGCCTACCGGATCGAACCCTTTTGGGCAGTGCCCGGCGCGGGACGCGCATGGCTGGATTACCAGAACGATGTAACGGTCAAGGATGTCAAACAGGCGGCCACGGAGAATTTCCGGTCCGTCGAGCACATGAAGCGCTATACGACGCAAGGCATGGCCCCCGATCAGGGCAAGAATTCCAACGTGGCGGCCCTTGCGGTGCTTGCCGACGTGACCGGCCGCGGTATTCCCGAAACAGGCACGACGACGTTCCGGCCGCCCTTCACGCCGGTTTCCATTGCCGCGATGGGCGCGGGCGGGCAGGGCATGGGCTTTGCACCGCGCCGGTATACGACATCGCACGCAGCGAGCCTCGCACGCGGCGCACCGATGATCGAAGCCGGCATGTGGTACCGGCCAAGCTATTTTCCTTCCAAGGGAGAAACAACCTGGCGCGAGGCCTGCGACCGCGAGGTGCGGTACGTGCGTGAAACCGTCGGTGTCTGCGATGTCTCTACCCTGGGGAAAATCGATATTCAGGGGCCGGATGCAGCGCGTTTTCTCGATTTTGTCTACACAAACACGTTCTCGACGCTCAAAACCGGACGCGTGCGGTATGGTCTGATGCTGCGCGAGGATGGCCACGTGATGGACGACGGTACCACGGCGCGGCTTGGCGAGCAGCATTTCCTCATGACCACGACTACCGCAGCGGCGGGGCAGGTGATGCGCCATCTGGAGTTCGTCCGGCAAGCGTTGCGACCCGAGCTTGACGTGCGCTTCAGTTCGGTCACGGAACAGTGGGCCCAGTTCGCAGTGGCCGGGCCGGGATCGCGAGCGCTGCTCAACGGAATCCTGTCCGAACAACTGAACAACGAGGCCTGGCCTTTCATGGCCTGTGGCTCTGTCGAGGTACGGGGTGTGCAGGGACGGCTTTTCCGCATCTCCTTCTCGGGAGAGCATGCTTACGAAATCGCGGTGCCGGCACGGTATGGCGGCAGCCTTTTCGAGTCGCTGGTCACGCAGGCCGAAGCCATGGGCGGCGGCGCCTACGGAATGGAGGCGCTCAACGTCCTGCGCATCGAAAAGGGTCATGTAACGCACGCCGAAATACATGGTCGGACAACGGCTTATGACATCGGCTTGATGCGAATGATCAGTGAAAAGAAAGACTGCATCGGCAAGGCGATGGCGGCGCGCCCGGGCCTTGTCGACCCGTTGCGTCCGCAACTGGTGGGCCTTACTCCGGTGGACACCAAGAAGGAACTGACGGCCGGCGCGCATATCTTTGACCGCGGGGCGGCGGCGCGACGCGTCAACGATCAGGGCTATGTCACATCGGTGGCCTTTTCGGTAACGCTGGGCCGGTCCATCGGGCTGGGTTTTCTGTCGAATGGACGCGCGCGGCATGGCGAGATCGTGCGCGTGGTCGACGCACTGCGCGGCAACGACATGCTTGCCGAAGTCCGCGCGCCGGTATTTTTCGACCCGGAAGGAGCGCGTGTCCGTGGCTGAACTGAAACCTTGCTCCCCTTGCGCCGGCATGTTGCCCGTTGTCGTGGGAAGCACGCGTCTTGAAGAAACCGATCCGGGTCGGCTGACCTTGCTTGCCCCCTTCGATGGTCAGCAGAATGCCTTTTCGGTCGCTTTGAAGGCAGCACATGGGGTCCGATATCCCCTGCCGAATGCGACAGAAACAAATGGTGCAACGCAGATCATCTGGTTCGGGCGCGATTCAGCGCTGTTGATGGGGCCCGAGCCTGACAGCACGTTGGGCACATGGGCTGCGATCACGAATCAAAGCGATGCCTGGGCCTGCGTGGAACTTTCCGGTGATGCGGCCACGGACGTGCTCGCGCGTCTTGTGCCGGTCGATCTCAGGCCGGAGCATTTCAGTGCCGGTCAGACTTTGCGCTGTGTCCTCGGCCACATGAATGCTTCGATCACCTATCGTGAAGCGGATCGTTTCCTGCTTCTGGTTTACCGTTCCATGGCCGTCACGCTCGTTGAAGAGATGAAAGAAGCTATGGAAGCCGTCGCCGCGCGCCGCTAGGATCGCGCGAAAATGAAGAAGGAACAAAAGATGGTTCGTTTTACTCTCTCGGTGGTGCTGATCCTGTCAGCCGCAACCGCCAACGCGCAATCAAACAGCACCGATGCTGAAAAGGCCGAAAGCTGCAGATATCAGGCCGCCGTGGTCCGCGCCGTGCAGCAAGCAAGGCTCGATGATGTGGCTGAACGACGTGTCGAGAAAACCATCACGGACAGTGACCCGGATTGGCCGGCAAAATACAATGTCGTAATTCCTCTCGTGACACCCTGGGTTTACGAGCAGCCCATCCAGCAGGTGCGCGAGAACGACCTTGGCGATGCCTGGAACGAGATGTGCGTGCAGCAGTAAGAACGCCGCGCTGTCCGTACCTGCCGCGCGCTCTGATGCTGGTGATGTCTGGACTTTGCCGGGCTGTGTGCTGATACTCGGGCAATGAGTCTCCCGCCCGGATTCCTTGACGAATTGCGATCCCGATGCAGCCTGACCCAGGTGGTTGGCCGGAAGGTGATGTGGGACAGCCGCAAGTCCAACCAGGCCAAAGGCGATATGTGGGCCCCGTGCCCCTTTCATCAGGAAAAGTCGGCGTCTTTCCACGTGGATGACCGAAAGGGATTTTACTACTGTTTCGGCTGTCATGCGAAGGGCGACGCGATTTCGTTCGTGCGCGAAACCGAGAATGTGGGCTTCATGGAAGCGGTTGAAATCCTTGCGCGCGAAGTCGGCATGGCGATGCCGAAAAGAGATCCGCAAGCACAGCAGAAAGCGGACCGACGGTCGCAACTGGCCGAGGTGATGGAGCTTGCCGTCAAATACTTCCGCCTGCAGCTCAACACCGGCGTCGCGGCTGATGCGCGCGCCTATCTGGAGCGGCGCGGGCTCGGGCCGGCAGTACTGGACCGCTGGGAGATCGGTTTTGCACCGGACCAGTGGCAGGGACTTTGGGATCACCTCACGGCCAAGAACATCGGCGCGGACCTGATCCTCGGCGCGGGGCTTGCCAAACCGTCGTCGAAAGGCGGCAAGCCCTACGACACCTTCCGCGGACGCATTATCTTTCCGATCCGCGACGCGCGCGGTCGCGCCATTGCATTCGGCGGTCGCGCAATGGATCCGAATGACAATGCAAAGTACCTCAACTCGCCCGAAACCGAACTTTTCGACAAGGGCCGCAGCCTCTACAACCATGGGCCTGCCCGCACTGCGGCGGGCAAAGGACATCCGCTGATCGTCGCCGAAGGCTACATGGACGTGATTGCGCTCGCCTCTGCGGGGTTCGAGGCCGCGGTGGCGCCTCTCGGTACGGCAATTACGGAAACCCAGTTACAGATGCTGTGGCGGATCTCGCCCGAACCCATTATTGCGCTCGACGGCGATGCGGCGGGACTGGGCGCCGCCATGCGCCTGATCGATCTGGCCTTGCCGCTGCTTGCCGCCGGTCAGTCGTTGCGCTTTGCGATCATGCCACAGGGCAAAGACCCGGATGATCTGTTGCGGGAACAGGGGAGCGGCGCGTTCCGCAAGCTGCTGGAAGGTGCTTTCCCGATGGTCCGGCTTTTGTGGCAACGCGAAACAGAGGGCAAGATTTTCGACAGCCCCGAGCGTAAGGCCGCCCTTGACAAGGCGTTGCGCGAAAAGGTTCTGCTGATCAAGGACCCGTCCATCCGCAACCACTACGGGCAGGAAATCAAAGAGTTGCGCTGGCAATTGTTCCGGCACGAACGCGCCGGCCCGATGTCTGCCAAAGGCCGCGGCCCGCGCCAATGGAGCGCCAGGCAATCCGCGTTGCCAACCACAAAAGCCTCTGCGCTGGCAACCGCACAAGACGCGAGGGTCGCGGAACACATGCGCGAGGCGGTGATACTCGCCGTCTTGGCCAGTTGCCCGGCTGTCATCGAAGCATTCGAGTCCGATATAGAGCGCATGCGGTGTGCCGATCCGCTTCACGCAGGATTGCGGCGCATTCTTCTGTGCCACCTTGGTGGTTCGTTCGAAGACATCCAGAGAGCCGTTGCGGCCGAACTCGGGGCCGGGGTTCTTGAAAAGTTCATGAAGCAGAGCCATGTCGCTATCGTGCCGTGTCTGCGCGCGCCCGACGATACGGAAAAGGTCAAGATGACGGTTGCCGAGGAGTTGGCCAAGTTGCACGCGGCTCATGGATTGGATGCCGAAATCGCCGAAGCGGCGGAGGACCTCGGCGGCATTGCGGATGAGGGCATTACGTGGCGGTTGTCAGAGGCGGCCAGGGCCGTTCAGCAAGCGATGCGAAGCGGGCAGGAAGACAAGGCCGAGTACGAACTAGGGGAGAACGGCGCGCGAATCAGTCTCGACGAGCGCAACGCTCTTGACGCGCTGCTTGCGTC
>JASFFN010000114.1:0-6149 GCA_050124275.1 Roseobacter sp.
AGCGCCTTTTTGATTCTGTAAGCCTGAACAATTGAACTTTCGGATTTGACCACGGTGATCCGTGCAGGCAGCGCCTGGCCCGGTTACGGCTGCGCAACACAAAAGAGACCGTGATGATCCGCATGGACTGAAACCGAGCAATCAGATGCCCGTATTTCAGCTATTTTTTACCTTTCCATGTGAGAACAAAACAAGATCATAGCAGGTAGGCAGATATGTCCGAAATGGTTCCCGTCGGCGGATTTCAAGCGCTCGAAAACAGGGGCGAAGCCGGTTCCATGAAACTGAGCCGAAAGGCGAAAGCCGCCATCGTGGTCAGGCTGCTTCTGAACAAGGGGGCGGACCTGCCACTGGAGGAACTGCCGGAAGACCTGCAGGCACGGCTGACACAGCAGATGGGCTCCATGCGAAGTGTGGACCGCACAACCCTTGCGCAGGTGGTGCAGGAATTCGCCCATGAGCTTGAGAGTATCGGGTTGTCCTTTTCCGGCGGAATTGCCGGTGCGTTGAATGCTCTCGACGGCAAGATTTCCAAGCAGACGGCCGATCGGCTGCGCAAGGAGGCGGGTGTGCGCCAATACGGCGACCCCTGGGAACGGTTGCGCGAACTCGGTTCTGAAAAGCTGTTGCCGGTGCTCAAAAGCGAAAGCACCGAGGTTGCCGCCGTTCTGCTGTCCAAACTGGATGTAAAGCGCGCCGCGGAACTGCTGGGAAAACTGCCCGGACCGGATGCGCGCCGCATCACCTACGCGGTTTCGCAGACCAGCGCCGTGACGCCCGATGCAGTCGACCGGATCGGCTTGTCTCTCGCGGCACAACTCGACGCGGAACCGGTGAGTGCCTTCGACAATGGGCCGGTGGAACGGATTGGCGCGATCCTGAACTCCACGACATCCACGACCCGCGACGATGTTCTGGAGGGGCTCGACGAAACCGACGCAGGTTTTGCCGAGATGGTACGGCGCGCAATTTTTACGTTCGCCAATATCCCGCAACGGATCGCGGCGCGCGATATTCCGCGTATCATTCGGGAAGTGGATCAGGATGTGCTGGTCACTGCACTTGCTGGCGCAGAGGCCGCCG
The DNA here is from genome assembly GCA_050124275.1 of Roseobacter sp. Taxonomy (GTDB): domain Bacteria; phylum Pseudomonadota; class Alphaproteobacteria; order Rhodobacterales; family Rhodobacteraceae; genus Roseobacter. The sequence goes on from JASFFN010000114.1 coordinate 1,084, forward strand.
GCATGGGCGCGACCGCCGACTTTATTCTGGAAAACATTTCAGGACGCATGGCCGATCAACTGCGCGAAGAAGCGCAAGACCGCGGCCCCGTTCAAATCTCGGAAATGGAGGACGCCACCACGCTGATCGTGGAACGCATTCGCGAGATGGAGGCGTCGGGCGATCTGCTGCTGATCGTGGATGAGGTCGCAACAGAAGACTGACCACGGGCAAGCGCGGCTGGCGGATCGGCTGTCAATGGACCTGCGCGGGCATCGGCGAACGCGCCGCCATGCTTCAATTGTGCTGGTCAGGTCACGGCGCCACCCACGTTATCCAGATCCCGAAAAACGTTGCGGTGCTTGAGGTCACGTGAATTGACCGCTATCTGACACGGCAGCCGGTTTTGCATGCAAGGCACGGTCCTAAGAATTTTTCCGGGGAAGTGTCGCAACGATGCCCCAAAAACCGCGCAGTCTTGCAACACAGGTCGCAGACTACACAACCAACCTCGGAATCCGGTCCGTTATCTATTGTGCGCTTTTGCTGCCTTACCCGACGCGGGTCAGGCTTATGGGAAGGCTCATGCAATCCGTGCTGGGCCCGATGGCCGGATACCGCCGACGGGCGCTTCGGAACCTTGCGCTCGTGTGGCCGGACATGCCGCCAAAACGACGCCGCGATATCGCGAACCGCTGCCTGAACAACGTCGGACGGACGCTTATCGAGAATTATTCAGGCCGCGAATTTCGTGCCCGCATGGCACAGGTGCCGCTGACGGGACCGGGTGTCGCCGCCTTCAGGGAAGCGGCGGCAAGACAGCAACCGGTCATCCTCGTGAGCGGGCACTACGGCAATTATGAAGCGGTGCGCGCCGCCCTGGTGGCGCAGGGCCACGCCGTCGGTGGTCTCTACCGTGAAATGAAGAACCCGTTTTTCAATGCCCACTACGCGCGCACCTTGACAGATCTTGGTGGACCGGTTTTCCCTAAGGGAAGGCGTGGAACAGGCGGATTTGTACGTCATTTGAAACAAGGCGGTCAGCTCGTCTTGCTTTTCGATCAACACGTCAGGCACGCGCCCGCCGTCGATTTTCTGGGTCGGCCCGCGCATACGGCCACGTCTGCCGCAGATCTGAGCTTGCGGTACAATGCAGTCCTGATTCCATTCTACGGCATTCGAAAACCCGACGGCCTGACCTTCGACGCGGTTCTGGAAGACCCCATCGAACCGGCCGGCGCGCTGGAAATGACACAACAGCTGTCCGACAGTCTTGCGCGGCGGGTTGACGCCGATCCGGCGCAGTGGTTCTGGGTCCACCGGCGCTGGCGCGTGAGACAGCGCAAAACTGACTAAGGCAGCCGGGCCGCGGCGTAAATGCGCCCATCCTTCTCGGACTGGATCAGAATCACCACAGGATAATTTCCGGGTGCATGCGCTTCGAGTTGCAGGTCGCCGGACCCGTTCCATTTGCCAATGACCTGCCAGTCCTGGACGACATTGCGGTATCTTATCGTTTTGCCTGCATTTTCACCGCGTGTGATACGCGCCGTGCGTTCCGGTTGATAACGCAGCATGTGGACAAGCGCCGAATGTCCAGCATCTGCAGGGGCGCGCGCGCTGATGGCAACACGGTCTTTGTCTCTTGACACCGAGATATCGATCACGCGCGGTTGTGCCTTGTGCTTCTCAATTGCCGACGCAAGCGCCATCGGTTTCGCACCAACGATATCACTGATTCCGTTGACGATCATTTCGGGCGTGTAGACGGATCGACGGCCCGCGAACCGCGCGTAGGCCCTTTGCCGTTCGGCGTGTCGGGGGTCGGCGAATTCATCTTTCCATCCGATGTAATCCCAGTAGTCGACATGCAGGGACAACGCGATGACATCTTCTCGCTGCACAAGGACTTCCATCAACTCATCCGCTGGCGGACAGGACGAACACCCCTGAGAGGTGAAGAGCTCGACGACAACCGGGGTATTCTCGGCATGAACGGTGAAAGATGCGGCAAGATAAACGGCAACTGCCTGAAAAAACCGTTTCATCTGATTCCCCGCATTGCTCTTCCAGTCTGCCATGCGACGGTAAAGATTTCGTCCGCGAATGGCCAATCAAGGTTAGGTGAAAACCGACGTGTCGTTTTGCAACAAATATTTGGTACACGATGGTATACATTTTGACGCAGAAGATTTAATGGGAGTTGAATCACACACGCCATTGGGGCATTCAAATCCCAAGTCAATCAGGACCACAATCAACCCGAGAGAGCCTCCTATGCCCATTACCGTTGGTCACGACAAATCCAATACGCGCAAAACCCTGAGCGTCGGCGCGCAGACCGTCGACTATTATTCCATCCCCGCGGCGACGGATGCCGGTCTGGGCGATTTTTCCAAGTTGCCGGTAGCGCTGAGGGTGGTTCTGGAAAACATGCTGCGGTTCGAAGACGGAAAAACCGTCACCGTCGACGACATAAAAGCCTTTGCAGAATGGGCTGCCAAGGGTGGCAAGAACCCGCGCGAGATCGCCTATCGCCCGGCCCGCGTCCTGTTGCAGGATTTTACCGGTGTGCCCGCCGTTGTTGACCTCGCCGCGATGCGCGATGCGATCATCAGCCTTGGCGGTGACGCCGAAAAGATCAACCCACTGAATCCCGTGGATCTCGTAATCGACCATTCGGTCATGATCGACGAGTTCGGCAACCCCCGCGCCTTCCAGATGAACGTGGACCGGGAATACGAACGGAACATGGAGCGCTACACGTTCCTGAAATGGGGCCAGAATGCCTTTAACAACTTCCGCGTGGTCCCCCCGGGAACCGGTATCTGCCATCAGGTGAACTTGGAATACCTGGCCCAGACCGTGTGGACCGACACCGACCAGAACGGCGCAACGGTAGCTTACCCCGACACGCTGGTCGGCACGGACAGCCATACCACGATGGTCAATGGCGCGGCTGTGCTGGGCTGGGGCGTCGGCGGGATCGAGGCGGAGGCGGCCATGCTCGGTCAACCCATTTCCATGCTGATCCCCGAAGTGGTCGGCTTCGAGCTGACGGGTACGATGATGGAGGGCACCACCGGCACGGACCTCGTGCTGAAGGTTGTGGAAATGCTGCGCGCCAAGGGCGTGGTTGGCAAGTTCGTCGAGTTCTACGGCGAAGGGCTTGATCGTCTGCCGCTGGCAGACCGCGCGACAATCGCCAACATGGCACCGGAATACGGCGCCACCTGCGGCTTTTTCCCGATCGACGCGGAAACGCTGCGCTACCTGCGCAACACAGGCCGCGACGAAGAACGTGTTGCACTCGTCGAAGCCTACGCCAAGGAAAACGGCTTCTGGCGCGATGCGGATTACGCGCCGATCTATACCGACACGCTGCATCTCGACATGGGCACAATCGTGCCCGCCATATCGGGTCCCAAACGGCCACAGGACTACGTGGCGTTGACACAGGCCGCTTCGGCATTCGAAAAGGTGGTTGCTGATTTCCGCGGCATCGACATCTCTGGCGACGCCAAGGACATGCTGGACGAAGGGCCCGCGGCATCCAAGCCGGTCGATATCCGCAAGTCTGCTGCAGTGGCGGGTGAAGATTACACCCTGCGCGACGGTTCCGTTGTAATCGCCTCGATCACATCATGCACCAACACGTCCAATCCCTATGTGATGATCGGCGCAGGCCTGGTGGCGCGCAAGGCTGCCGCTCTGGGTCTGACCCGCAAGCCCTGGGTGAAAACCTCGCTGGCACCCGGTTCGCAGGTGGTTTCGGCCTATCTTGAAGCAGCGGGTCTGCAGAAAGATCTGGATGCAATCGGTTTCAACCTTGTGGGCTACGGCTGCACGACCTGTATCGGCAACTCAGGCCCGCTGCAGCCTGAGATCAGCAAGGCCATCAACGAAAATGACTTGATCGCAACCTCGGTGCTGTCTGGGAACCGCAACTTCGAAGGACGCATCAGTCCGGATGTGCGCGCCAACTATCTCGCCTCGCCGCCGCTGGTTGTTGCCTATGCCCTCGCTGGCGACATGAACATCGATATTACGACCGAACCTCTGGCGCAGACGCCGGACGGCAAGGACGTCTACCTCAAGGACATCTGGCCAACCACGCAAGAGGTCGCCGAACTGGTCGAGCAAACAGTCACGCGTGAAGCCTTCCAGAGCAAATATGCTGATGTTTTCAAGGGCGATGAAAAGTGGCGGTCCGTGCAGACCACAGATCAGAAAACCTATAACTGGCCGGCCGCTTCTACCTATGTGCAGAACCCGCCGTATTTCCGGGGCATGGGACAGGAACCCGGCAAGATCAGCAATATCCAGAATGCCTCGGTTCTGGCGATCCTCGGCGACATGATTACCACCGACCACATCTCACCGGCGGGCTCATTCAAGGAGACGACGCCCGCAGGCCAGTATCTGATCGAACGTCAGGTGCCCGTGCGCGAGTTCAACTCGTACGGATCGCGTCGCGGAAACCATGAGGTCATGATGCGCGGCACTTTCGCCAACATCCGGATCAAGAACGAAATGCTTGACGGTGTCGAAGGCGGATACACCAAGGGGCCGGATGGAAAGCAAACCTCCATCTACGATGCGGCAATGGCCTATCAGGACGCGGGCATACCGCTGGTGGTCTTTGGCGGCGAGCAATACGGTGCTGGTTCCTCACGCGACTGGGCGGCCAAAGGAACCGCCCTTCTGGGTGTAAAGGCGGTCATTGCCGAGAGCTTCGAGCGCATTCACCGTTCCAACCTCGTGGGCATGGGCGTGATCCCCTTCGAGTTCACCGGTAGCGACACGCGCAAGTCTCTGGGTCTGACCGGAGACGAGAAAGTCTCCATTTCGGGTCTCGACACGATCCAGCCCCTGCAAGAGGTCCCCTGTACCATCACCATGGCGGACGGGTCGTCAAAGGAAATCACGCTGAAATGCCGGATCGATACCGCGATCGAGATCGAATACATCGAACATGGCGGCGTGCTGCACTACGTGCTGCGCAATCTTGCAAAAGCCGCCTGACGCGAAAGACAGCGCGCAGAATACACGCAGTTGCCGTATCGCGGGACGGCAACCACGTGGTC
>JASFFN010000115.1:0-6112 GCA_050124275.1 Roseobacter sp.
TGTTTGACAATCCTCAGTCCCCCACGCACGAGGTCGTCGTTTACTCGCACCGACGGAAAACTCCGTTGCTGGCGCAAGACACGGCATTTCCAAATCTGACAAACAGTGACCAGAATGCAGCTGATGTCATAGCATTCATCGCGAGCGGTGAGACCGTGGTCACGAGTTCGTATCACGGGGTGTACTGGGCACAATTGCTCGGTCGCAGGGTCATCTGCGTTCCCTACAGCAACAAGTTCTCGACCTTGCAGCATCAACCCAGAATATCCTCGACAGATGATTGGCGTTCAGATTTGAAATACGCCTCTCGAACCGAGCCCCTGCTCGAGGAATACAGACACATCAACCGAAATTTCGCCAGAGAAGTAGCAGCGCTGCTTGATCTTGATGGATAGCAAAGCGCAGCCGAAAAAAGTGCTGGTGCACCTCGGGCCACACAAGACCGGAAGCACCTTCATTCAAAACAGTTTGTCGGCTTGGACAGATTTCCTGCAGAGCGCCGGAATAAGCTATGTGCAAAACTCGGAAACGCATCGCGCTGCGCTGGATCTTGCCAATGAACGATTTGAAGAGGCGGAACATCGGCTTTCCGGGATATCGGAAACGCTTTCCAACGCTTCAACTGACTGGGTCATTCTCAGTCAGGAGGATTTTTGCGGGGCTTTGATCGGCCGGACGGCGCAGCGGCGGATCTATCCAAAGCTGACAAAAAATCTGCGGATCCTCATGAGGGCATTGCGTCCGCACAGAGTGAAGTTCGCCTTTTTCGTGCGTGACGAAGCCAAATGGCTCCGAAGCAGCTATCATCAGCATTTGAAGTTCCGAACACGGTTTTGCCGGTATTCCGAATTTGCCGAATACTACGGTCAAGACTTTTCGTGGTCCGAAAAACTGGAAAAACCGCGGGAAGTATTCGGAGCGAATTTCATCACCCTGGCATACGACGGACAGCCCGCGTCAGGCGTTGAAGCGCTCCTCGGGCTTGTTGATGTCGACAAGGGAAATATGCCGCCGATCCAGAGCGGTGCGCCAGTCAATCCCTCGCCGACCCCTGAACAGATCCTTAAACTCGAAAGGGTAAATGAAATGTCGGAGTTCAAGCAAAGCGCCTGGTTCTCTAAATCATTGATCCTGGGAAACTGGACCGCCAAGCGGGACGCCGTGAAACCGGACCCGCCCGAGTGGCCGCCCAAGGTCGGTGACTCTTCGCCCGTCGGGCTGCCATCGCTTTTTCAGCGCGTCAGGACCCGTGTGCAGAAGCAGGATACGGAAGATGTTCTTCCGCCGCTGTCGGTGGATCTGGAAAGGCTCGCCGCCGAGCGTTTGCCTGCGGAAGTGGAGATGCCGAAGCTCGACAGATGGGATATCCGGAACCAGTCGAGAATCCTGGACTATCATTTACGCGGCAAGTCAAAGCTGAGTCACTTGAACGCGCTGGTGATAAGCTATCTGCGACGCGACACGCCCCACACCGAAAAAGCCCGCGCGCTGTTCCACCGGATTTGGCGTGAGCAGGGCGTTCTTCTTGTCAACGAGCTCTCGACGCGCTGGTTGATCTCGACGCTTCAGACATTTCTCGATCATGGCGAAAACGAAGCACAACGCATGATCGGAACGGCGGGATATTTTTATGGCAACATGCTCAAGATCTACGAGGGCGAACGCGCGCTCGAAGGCATGGCGCAGGATGCGTGCTATGCCAACGTCACGCCCCAGACGAAAAACCAGTTTCGCGGCTTGGACCGTTACAATGTCGGCGGCAGCGACCTGATGCTGAACACCAACGCTCTCGCTCTGGAAATAGCGCAGCGCGATGAGGTCGCGGGCCTTGTCCTGCAGGAATTCTTGTTGCGCGTGAAATCGGCTGAAAGCGTATTTTCGCGCCACGACCGGACAAGAAAAAACGAAAACATCGATGTGAAAGGTTTCGAAGACGTGTGGACCTTCTTTGAACCCTGGTCCGGCTGAGAGGCTTCAGCTCTCAGACATGCAGATCTGCCGGAACTTTCTCGCCGCGTATCAGCACCACATTCCCCATGGTCTGGATATTCTCCAAATCCTTTTCATATTGGGTATCCAGAATCATGCTTACATCTTCACTCAAGATGTTTTTATGAAAAACTTTCGATATCAGTTTGTTATGGGTAATCGACTCTGAAACCGGCTTTCTCATCACATCCGCCAGAGCCTCGTCGACATTCAGAACGGTCATCACGAAAGGCAGAGCAACTTTCTCGGGCGTGTCGAAATCCCAGATCAAGATGCGGCGTGACGGACAGACCTGCTGGATGCGTGCCACGAGGTCGAACCAGCTTGGTATGGCTTCGTTCAATCCGCGTGTATCCTCTTGCGTCAGGTATTTTGTCGGCAGACGCGAGAGATAGGCGAGCTGGTTCATGATGGTCAGGTGCAAATCCAGACTTGTAGCCTCGAACAAACCGGAGAGTCTTTCAATACGACGTTCCGCGTTCGGTAAAATCGTGCCGGCTTTGAAGACCACGTTCGGATGGCCCATCATTGCGTGCTGGCTAGCGGCCAAGACCTCGCATTCACGCAGGTTTTTCCAGAAACCTTCTTCGTCTGTGTCGGCGCCGACGAGTGTCGAAACGTCAAGCGTACCGTTCACGGTTGGACGGATGTGCTTTTGGAACTCTTTTGACGTGAGAATACGGCAGTGGGTCGCAGTGCGCAGTTCCTTTATTTTTCCCGCAGTGTGAACGATGTCGGACGCAATGCGCGGCGCACCGATATGGAAATTGATGTGCGGCAGGCGCGTCTCGGCTCCCATCGGAACTCCCGTAAGTGACTTTCCAAGCTGTCTGACTGTTATTTATTGCTGATCCGGCTCGCAAGACAAATGTACCCGCCCTGCATTTGCCGCTATGCCATCAAGCGTAAAGAGATATGAACAGGCTGCATGGTGCATGTGGAAACCTCAAACTCTCGCGCATTGATCACCCGCCAATTCTCATCGACAATGCCGAGAATGAAAACTGTACTTCCGCAAGACCAGTGGCTGGCAGAGGGCTGCGACCGATCCCCAGACCAACCTCATTTCGGAAACGGCCGATCCCCGGAGCGCTCGGCAACCGGGGTTCACGTGGCAAGGAAGATGCCCGGATCCAACCATTCTTTTCGTGCAAATACAGGAGATCCCTCATGCCCGAACACGGCCATACAGTCCCTGAAATCGCGGCTCGCATCGGGGCGCCGCCCGGGCGCGGCGTTCTCAGGGACGCCGTATACGGCGCAATTGACGGAACCGTAACCACCTTTGCGATCGTTGCAGGCGTGGCGGGGGCGGGCTTGTCGCCATTTGTCGTTCTGGCTTTGGGTTTGGCAAACGTGCTGGCCGATGGCTTCTCCATGGCGGCGGCGAATTACTCGGGTACCAAGGCGGAACTGGACAACATGCGGCGTATCCGCAGCATCGAGGAAAAGCACATCAGGCGTTACCCGGATGGTGAAAGACTGGAAGTACGGGAAATACTGTCGCGAAAGGGTTTGAAAGGCCGCGTCCTTGACCAGGCCACGGAAGCGATAACCCAAGACGAGGAAAGCTGGATAGCCCTTATGATGGAAGGAGAATACGGATTCGCCGGCGTTGATCCGCATCCGTTGCGATCTGCCATCACGACGTTTCTGGCGTTTCTTGTTGCGGGATTGGTGCCATTGATCCCGTTTCTCTTTGGACTTGAAAGTGCTTTCGAGATCTCTGCATGGATGACGATGGCAACATTCCTCGCGATTGGTGCTCTCAAAAGCTACTGGTCTCTGAGCCCGTGGTGGAGGTCTGCTGGCGAAACTCTGGTGATCGGTGGGGTGGCGGCGGTGATCGCTTACTTTGTCGGGACACTGTTCCACGCTTGAAGCGCCGTAAATACGAAATCTGCGCATGAGACCGGATACTGTGCGCAGCGACAACAGTGTTACTTGCCGGGTTCTCCGTGCACGCTTCAACTCGAGTCAGAGACCGTACAACGTTCAGGCCTCCCCCGGTAATGCTGACGCCTGTTATCCGCGCGATAAGACAGATACCGCTGGTCGCTCCCTTTGATTTTGCGTCATGCACCGACGATCTGGTAAAAGGGATTGTAAGTCTTGCTAAAGCCCTGGCGTGCCCGAGCCCCAGATCCGAAAGTGAATGGCGAGCCCTGGAGGACTCGAACCCCCGACCTGAGAATTAGAAGTTCCCTGCTCTAATCCAGCTGAGCTAAGGGCCCGCATCTACAGGCGCGAGGTGTAGTTCACAGTGTTTGGCCAAGTCAACACGGATTTGGGTCACAACCTCCAAGGAATCGACACTGTGGAACTTGCGATACGTGTCGCCCGATCTGTGAACAGGCCTTATCAAAGCAGATGAGTGTAGTAGGCTTGGAACACCCGCTTCAGGGCCTTTTCAGGGAGTTGGAAGCAAAAAATGGACCTGATCCTTACGCTCAACACCGGAAGTTCATCCGTCAAGTTTTCGGTATATGAGCACGCAGACGAACCCGTCCTGCGCCTCGAAGGTCAGATCGAAAACCTTGGTCCGGAGGCTCGTCTCATCGCAAAGGGCAAACGCAGGCAAACATCCGACCTTGGCCCGGTGGACCATAACGGCGCGCTTGCCGTGGTGCTCCGGACAGTCGGGTCCGAGTTGGGGCAAGGCCGTGTCGTGGGCGTCGGGCACCGAATCGTGCACGGCGGCACAGCGTTTTTTGCACCGGTTGTTCTGGACGCAGATGTCTTGGAACGACTGTCCGCTTTGAACGACCTTGCGCCTTTACATCAGCCCTACAATCTTGCGACGGTCGATACCGCCCGTGGGCTTTTTCCGGATGCCGTGCAGGTTGGATGTTTCGACACCGCCTTTCACCACGGCCATCCCTGGGTGAATGACACCTTCGCGCTGCCCCGACAGTTTTACGACGAGGGCGTGCGCCGATACGGCTTTCACGGATTGTCCTATGAGTACATTACCGGGACCCTCAAGAAACAGTACCCGGCCCTCCACAAAAGCAGAGTGGTCGTCGCGCATCTGGGAAATGGCGCGTCTATGTGCGCGATCCGCGGCGGTCGCAGTATCGGGTCCACAATGGGTTTTTCAGCGCTCGACGGGTTGCCCATGGGAACACGCTGCGGTCAGGTTGATCCGGGCGTCATTCTCTACCTCATTCGGAAAGGCTTCACCGAAGCCGAGATCACCCACATCCTTTACAAGGAAAGCGGATTGAAGGGGTTGTCCGGCATCACACACGACATGCGGACGCTCTTGGCCAGCGAGGTGCCGGAGGCGAGAATGGCCATTGACTACTATGTTTTTCGTATCCGCCGCGAACTTGGCGCGATGGCGGCTGTCTTGGGGGGGCTCGACGCCCTCGTTTTCTGCGGCGGCGTCGGCGAAAACGCGGCAGAAATCCGGGCGCGCGTGGTTGACGGCATGGCCTTTCTCGGGCTGTCGCTGGATTCAAAGGCCAATGAAGAAAACGCACGCGAAATCGGAGCGGGTGAAGTCCGGATCCTCGTTATCCCGACAGACGAAGAACGCGTGCTCGCCCGGGCAGTCGCCACCGAGCTTTGCAAGCGGCGTTCCGAGTGAGACGCAGGCGCACCAAACTCAGGTGTCGCTGGCCTGCTGCCGACACAAACCTCTTCAGCCCGATGAAAGCCGAAGCAGGTTCGGGAGGATAGATCTGTTCCAAGCAGTGTTTTTCTTCCGGGCAATTCCGTTGCGCACCGGTTGACACAATTTCGACAAAGTCATGCATTGCGCGGCGTTTGCACGCGCGCACAGGGAGCGTTTCTGATCCAAGCGATTCGCATTTCTATAAAAGTTTCATTTGGTCGGAGAGAATTTACACGCTAGCGTAGAATTTTTTAATAATACAATACTTTCATATTGTTAGGAGAATTATACTATGCATGGTTGAACCAAGATCATCGCTGTTTGGCATGTAATTTTCCGGGCTTTGAGGAAGTGTTTCTGAAGAGAAAACAACACGGCGAAATTTTTGAAATCGAGCAACAATATGGCATAAGTAAGGTGTCGGTCCTGCAGCGCATCAACTGCGAACCGGCAAAGTCCCGGCGTGGGGTGGTTTTTTGGGAGTTTTGAAAGGTGGGTCTTTCC
>JASFFN010000116.1:0-6110 GCA_050124275.1 Roseobacter sp.
GACAGGGTTGTCCTCGGCGATCCAATCTTCCAACCGGTCCGGAAACAGCGTCATCTGCCCCCGATCCGTTCCCTCAATGCAGCCCGCATGCTCGCCTCCGGTCTGTCCCGAAAGCATACAGCATACGGAGTTTTTACACAGCCTCGGCTCAGAGCTGCCGGTCGCCGCAACATACACAAGCGACGGGTTTGGGCCGGGAGTGTCAATGGGCGCTGCTAGCACGAATTTCCACAAAAAAAGACTTTCCTCCAGACCAGACACGCCGCGCATATGTTCCCGGTTCGCTTCTGACCCGCTGCTTACCCATTTGTGACTGGACAGAACCGCCCGGCTCTGGCGCAATGGTGTCATGCGGCTCGTGCTTTTTTTTCTGATGCTACTGCCCTCTGTCCTGCGCGCACAGGACCTTGAGGTCGATGTGGAGCTTTTCCTCGCCGTCGATGTCTCGCGCTCGATGACCGAAGAGGAACTGGACATCCAGCGGCTTGGCTATGCCGAAGCGCTGACCAGCCCGGATGTTCTGCGGGCGATCCAGTCGGGTCTGCTGGGGCGCATCGCCGTGACTTACGTCGAGTGGGCCGGCAACGAGGCGCACCGGGTCGTCGTGCCCTGGACGCTCCTCTCGACGGCGGAACAAGCGCAGGAAATCGCCGAGACCATCGTCCTGACGCAGGCATCGGGCATGCGCCGCACCTCCATCTCTGGCGCGATAGACTATGCCGCGGCGGACTTTGACGGGAACGGATTTTCCGGTCTGCGCCGTGTCATCGATATTTCCGGCGACGGCCCGAACAATCAGGGCGCGCCGGTGACGGAATCGCGCGACGCGGCGGTGGCGCAGGGTTTCATCATCAACGGTCTGCCCCTGATGACGGTCGATATGCTCAGTGAGTTCTGGGGAATCCCCGATCTTGACGTCTACTACACCCGCTGCGTCATCGGCGGGCCCGGTGCCTTTGTCCTGCCCGTCCTCGAATGGGACCAGTTCCCGGGCGCGGTCAAACGCAAGCTGATCCTCGAGATATCGCAGACAACACCCAGGGTCGTGCCGGTCCAGTATGTGCCCCCCGAGCCCTATGACTGTCTGATTGGAGAAAAGATGCGCCAGCAGAACCGCACCTATTTCGATATTCCTTGAGAACGGCCCTGACTTTGAGGCCCGGGCCTCGTGCTCCGCGTCGCGGAAAAACCGCGGCTGCAAGGGCTTGACCTCGCTCGTGATCCTGTCATGAACGCGCCATGAGCACTGCCGTCCTGACCATCGATCTATCTGCCGTGACCGCGAACTGGCGCGCCTTGAATGCGATGACGGGCATCGAGACGGCGGCCGTCGTCAAAGCGGATGCCTACGGTCTGGGGATCGAACACGTCGCCCCCGCTCTTGCCAAGGCCGGCGTGCGCCATTTCTTTGTCGCGGTGGCCGAAGAAGGCGCCGGTCTGCGCAGAATATTGGGCGAAGGTCCGGAGATCAGCGTGTTTTCAGGGCATATGGAAGGCGATGCCGGCCTGATCCGCGATGCGGCGCTGACACCGATGATCAATTCCGTCGACCAGATGGTGCGCCATGTCGAAGCGCTGCCGGGCCATCCTTTCGGTATCCAGCTTGACACGGGCATGAACCGCCTTGGGATGGAGCATGCCGAGTGGCGCGCGCTGCGCGGCATTGCGCTGGAGCAATCCCCGACCCTCGTGATGTCGCATCTCGCTTGTGCGGATGTGCCCGATCACCCGATGAACGGCGAGCAACTGGCCTGCTTTTTGCAGATGACGCAGGGTGTCGACGCGCCACGGTCGCTGTCCGCAACCGGCGGGGCAATGATGAGTGCCGATTTTCATTTTGATCTTGTGCGGCCCGGTATCGGTCTCTACGGGGGGCTGCCATACATCGATGCGCGGCCGGTCGTTTCGCTCGACATACCGGTGATCCAGGTTCGGGACGTGACGATCGGCGAAACCGTCGGCTACGGCAATTCATGGACCGCCAGACGCCCATCCCGCATCGCCACGATTTCAGCAGGATATGCGGATGGTCTGATCCGGCAGATGGGTGCGCGCGCAACACTGCACGCAGGTGAAATTGCGGTACCGGTGGCCGGTCGGGTCTCGATGGATCTCATCGGTGTCGACGTGACGCAACTGCGCGATGACCCGCAGAGCCTGCAGTTGCTGGGAAGGCATCAGTCGGTCGATACCGTCGCGGGGTTCGCCGATACCATCGGGTATGAAATTCTGACCTCGCTGGGCGCGCGATACAGGCGCGTGTATCGCACATGAACCCTCTTGCCGTCCTTGGCCGCACCATTCTGGCCGTGCTCGCGTCGATCGGCCGCGTCGCGCTTTTCGCGGTGGAGACCCTCAGCCATCTGTTCCGCCCGCCGTTTTATCCGCGCGAGTTTCTCAGCCAGTTGCTCCACATAGGCTGGCTGTCGCTGCCCGTCGTCGGTCTCACGGCCGTTTTCACGGGCGGCGCTCTCGCCCTGCAGATTTACGCGGGCGGGTCGCGTTTCAACGCCGAGGCCGTAGTGCCGCAGATCGTCGCGGTCGGCATGGTGCGCGAGCTTGGCCCCGTTCTCGTGGGACTGATGATCGCGGCGCGGGTGACCTCGTCGATCGCCGCCGAGATTGCCACCATGAAAGTGACCGAGCAGATCGATGCGCTGGTCACCCTCTCAACCCATCCGATGAAATATCTCACGGTCCCGCGCGTACTGTCCGCGTTCATCGTGGTGCCGATACTGGTCGGCGTCGGTGACATCATAGGCATCTTCGGGGGCTATGCCGTGGCAACCGGTACGCTCGGGTTCAATGCCGCCGCTTACATCAACAACACCGTCAACTTTCTCGAGCCGCTCGATGTGGTTTCTTCACTGGTGAAAGGCGCTGTGTTCGGGTTCGGCGCCGCCCTGATGGGCTGCTATCACGGCATGCATTCGGGACGCGGCGCCATGGGTGTAGGCCGCGCGACCAAGACCGCGGTCGAAGCCGCAGCCGTCTTCATCCTGGCGGCGAATTTTGTCCTGACGGGGGTATTTTTCTCGGTATGATCCGCATGGAAGGCGTCCATAAATCTTTTGGCGACAACCACGTGTTGCGCGGGCTGGACCTGCATGTTGCCAAAGGCACGTCGATGGTCATTATCGGCGGTTCAGGCACGGGCAAATCGATTGCGCTGAAATGCGTGCTGGGCCTGGTCACCCCGGATGCGGGTAAGATCTACGTGGACGGTCAGGATGCGGCCGACACGGACGACCGCGACGCTTTTCTGGCGCGGTTCGGCATGCTGTTTCAGGGGGCGGCGCTCTTTGACAGTCTGCCCGTCTGGCAGAACGTGGCCTTCCGCCTGCTGCGCGGCTCACTCAAGCGTCCGCGCGACGAGGCGCGCGGAATCGCCATCGAAAAGCTGCGGCGGGTCGGTCTGAAACCGGACGTGGCCGACCGGTTTCCAGCCGAGTTGTCCGGCGGCATGCAGAAACGTGTGGGCCTTGCGCGTGCCATCGCGGCAGAGCCCGAGATCATATTCTTTGACGAGCCGACCACGGGCCTCGATCCGATCATGGCGGGCGTCATCAATGAACTGATCCGGGAAATCGTCGTGGAAATGGGGGCGACAGCCATGACGATCACGCATGACATGTCCTCGGTGCGCGCCATCGCCGACAACATCGCCATGCTGCATGAGGGCGTCATCCAATGGACCGGTCCCGTCGCCGAAATGGATACCTGCGGCAATCCCTACCTCGAACAATTCATCAATGGCCGGGCCGAAGGGCCCATCGAGGCGGTCCGCTAGAACCGCAAACCGGAACGATCGCGAGCGAGCGTTCCCACCGGTGAAAAACCGCAGTACGCTTGCCGCGCCTCAGTACAGCCTGTCACTTTCATTGTAGGCCATGCGCGCTTCGATATCGTCGAGCGGCATGTCCATGTCTCCATGGTCTTTCAGCGCCTGAGCGTAGCTGGGGAGCGCCTCGATCGGGCCCCACTTGTCCGGTTGCCACATCGCAGACCGGATCATGGATTTGCCGCAATGGAAAAACGCCTCTTCCACGCGCACGACCAGAACCAGATCAGGGCGGTGTCCGTTCACGACCGTCATGTCCAGCAGCTTTTCATCCCGCGCGATCTCGGCACGGCCATTGATGCGCACCACTTCCTTCCTTTTCGGCACCACCAGCATCATGCCGATTTTTGGATGTTCAAGTACATTCCGGAACGTGTCGGCGCGCTGATTTCCGATGCGGTCCGGAACCACAAGTGTCTTGTGGTCGAGGACTTTGATGAAACCGGCCGGATCGCCTTTGGGCGAGACATCCAGGTTTCCGCGCGAATCGCTGCTTGCGATCGCCACAAAAACAGTGTGCGCAATCCATGCGCGGCAGTGATCGTCGATGTGATCGATGATCTTGTTCACCTGGCTGGGGTGCATCTCGTGAAACAAGCTCTCGAGTTCCGGCAAGCTCGTGATAGGGTCTTCCAACGCGTACATCCCGTATTTTCCTTCCTTTAAAATTAGGCGCACAACCACGCACCGCACTTGCCGGACTTGATACCACAGGCTGTTGGCGGTGGGCCGTCAAATTTCGCGGATTCTGCATTCTCCCGATGTTTGGCCACCGTGACGTCCATCCTGTCTTTTCGCTTTGACCCCGTCTTTGCGCTGCGCCATGTAGGGGCATGAGCAAATCTCCCTCTTTTTCATGTTCGGCCTGCGGAAATGTCACCACAAAATGGGCGGGACGGTGCGAGGCCTGCGGCGCGTGGAACACGATCTCGCAGGATGCGGGGATTTCGACGGGACCTGCCAAATCACTGGGCAACAAACGCGGTGCCAAGGTTCACCTGACGGACCTCTCGACCGAAGAGGCCCCTCCCCCGCGCACCCGATGCGGCATCGCGGAACTGGATCGTGTGCTCGGCGGCGGGCTTGTCGCCGCCTCGGCGACGCTCGTTGGCGGCGACCCCGGGATCGGAAAATCCACGCTGCTCCTGCAGGCCGCTGCGCAATTCGCGCGGAGCGGGTTGAAAACCATCTACATCTCGGGTGAAGAAGCTTCTGCGCAGGTGCGCATGCGCGCGCAACGTCTGGGATTGGCGGATGCGCCGGTAAAGCTCGCGGCAGAGACAAACCTGCGCGACATTCTGACAACCCTCGAAGCCGAACGGCCGCAACTCGCGATCATCGATTCCATTCAGACGATGTGGGCCGACAACGTGGAGTCCGCCCCCGGCTCCGTTTCTCAGGTGCGTGCCGCCGCTCATGAATTGACCAGTTTTGCCAAACGCAAGGGCATCAGTGTCGTCCTCGTCGGCCACGTCACCAAGGAAGGTCAGATCGCCGGGCCGCGCGTGGTGGAGCATATGGTTGACACGGTGCTCTACTTCGAAGGCGAGCGCGGTCACCAGTTCCGTATCCTGCGCGCCGTCAAAAACCGCTTTGGACCCGCCGACGAAATCGGTGTGTTTGAGATGACAGGGAGTGGACTGGACGAGGTCGTCAATCCGTCAGCGCTGTTTTTGAGCGAACGCGGTGAGCCCTCTCCGGGCTCCGTTGTCTTTGCCGGTGTCGAGGGAACGCGGCCACTTCTGGTCGAGTTTCAAGCACTCGTGGCGCCCTCTTCGCTTGCGCAGGCCCGCCGCACGGTTGTCGGATGGGACAGCGGACGCCTCGCGATGATCCTGGCGGTGCTCGAGGCCCGTTGCGGTATTCCCTTTGCAGGGCTCGACGTCTATCTCAATGTCGCAGGCGGTATGAAGATCACCGAACCTGCCGCCGACCTGGCGGTCGCGGCAGCGCTGCTCAGTGCCCGCGAAGACGCGGCACTGCCTGCCGACACCGTTGTCTTTGGTGAAATCAGCCTCTCCGGCGCCCTGAGACCGGCGACCCAGACGGAAAATAGGTTGAAAGAGTCACAGAAATTAGGTTTTTCGAGCGCGATTGCCGCAGGGGGTGGAAAACCGGTCGGGGTTTCTGGCATATGCCTGAAGACAATGCGCGACTTGACAGGCTTTGTAGGCGAGATATTCGGCGCGGGATAAGAGCGGGAACAAGAGGCAATAGAGGCAATGGAAAACTTCACGATGGTCGACGGGGTCGTGGCGCTTGTGGTCAT
>JASFFN010000117.1:0-6013 GCA_050124275.1 Roseobacter sp.
CTCCAGGCTGGAGGAGACGCTCGACAAAGAGCAGATCCTCGAACTCTATCTCAACGAAATTTTCCTTGGACAGAACTCCTATGGCGTGACGGCGGCGGCTCAGACGTACTTCAACAAGGCGCTTTCCGATCTGGAACCGCACGAGGCGGCTTTCCTCGCTTCCTTGCCCAAAGCGCCCAGTGACTATCATCCGGTTCGACAAAAGGACCGCTTGCTGGCACGGCGAAATTTCGTGCTGAAAGAGATGATGGAGAACGGATACATCTCGCAAGAGGTGATGCAGGCGGAGGTGAATGCGCCGCTGCGATCCGTTCAGAACGGCGATTTCGAAGGCTTCCGTGCCGAACTGCCCCCCAGAGACTATTTCACGGATGAAATCCGCAGACAATTGAGCGAGGACTTCGGGGAAGGCGAATTCTTTACCGGCGGTCTGAGCATCCGGGCGACGATCGATCAGGAACTGCAACCCTATGCCGCCTCATCGCTGCGTCGCGAACTTGAACTCTACGACCGGCGGCAGGGCATCTGGCGGGAGCCGAAAACCAAGATTGACCCTGACTTGCTTGGCGACGAGGCGTCCTGGCGCGAGGCTTTGGCCCAGGTCGACATCGCACGTGACGTCGATCTTGACGGGCCATGGTATCCGGCAGTGGTGCTGTCGGTCGGAAACTCCTCGGCCCGGATCGGCATCGAGGGCGTGGAGGAGGACGATGACGGCCACTTCATCCCGGCTCAGGACGTGACATGGGCGCGCAAGCGCAGGCTCGACGGCTCGCTTTCAGCTAAAGCGCAAGTCGCGGGTGATCTTCTCTCGGTCGGCGATGTCGTGCACGTTCGCGCAATGACCTCCGACGAGGACTCCAGCTTCATTCGGTGGACGCTGCGACAGCTGCCGGAAGTGCAGGGCGCATTTGTCGCGATGGACGTGAACTCGGGGCGCGTGATTGCGATGCAGGGAGGCTTTTCCTATCAGGAGAGCGTTTTCAATCGCGCCACTCAGGCCCGCCGGCAGCCCGGCTCGAGCTTCAAGCCGTTTGTCTATGCCTCGGCCCTCGACAGTGGTTACTCGCCAGCCACGATCGTCGTCGACGCCCCGATCGAAATCAACACACCGCAAGGGTTGTGGCGTCCGCGCAATGCGTCGCGCGAGTACTACGGGCCGACGCCGCTGCGCACGGGCATCGAACGCTCCCGTAACCTGATGACCGTTCGCCTCGCGCAAGAGGTGGGCATGGACACGGTCGCGCGCTATGCCGAACGTTTCGGAGTCTACGACGATATGGGGACGTTCCTCGCGAACGCGCTGGGGTCCGAGGAAACCACGCTCTACCGCATGGTGGCGGCCTACGCGATGTTCGCCAATGGAGGCGAGCGCGTGCAGCCGACGCTCGTTGACCGCGTGCAGGACCGCTATGGCAAGACGATTTACCGCCATGACGACCGCTACTGCTTCGACTGCGAACTGGTGAACCTCGCGCCGGGCGTTGGACCCAAGATCATTTCAAATCGCGAACGGATCATGGACCAGTTCACCGCCTATCAGTTGACCTCCATGATGAAAGGCGTGGTCGAGCGGGGAACGGCGGCGCGCACGGTGAACCTGCCGGTTCCCACGGCAGGCAAGACGGGAACCACCAACGACTCCAAAGACGTCTGGTTCATAGGGTTTACCAGCAACATCGTCGCCGGCTGCTATATCGGGTACGACCAGCCGCGCTCGCTGGGCCGGGGGGCGTCCGGGGGCGGCATGTGCGGACCGGTGTTCCAGCGCTTCATGGAGGAAGCGACAAAGAAATACGGCGGCGGTCCTTTCGAGATCCCGCCCGGTGGGCGTTTCATCAAGATCGACCGTTTCACCGGCGCGCGCTTGCCCGACGAGGCAACAGGGGACAACGTGGTTGCCGAGTACTTCCGCAGCGGAGACGAGCCGCTTTTCGGTATCATGTTCGACGGGGGGTTCGCCATGGGCGAGAATCTTCCTTTGGTGCAGGAAGTACAGACCCGCCCGAGCCAGCAAGTCACGACGACCACCGGCGCCACGGTAGAGGTCGGGCCGAACGCCAACTTCGGCACCCTGAGTTCGGGTGGTCTTTACTAGCTCTATGCCGGGCGACG
Source organism: Roseobacter sp. (assembly GCA_050124275.1). Classification (GTDB taxonomy): domain Bacteria; phylum Pseudomonadota; class Alphaproteobacteria; order Rhodobacterales; family Rhodobacteraceae; genus Roseobacter. The sequence continues at coordinate 2,116 of JASFFN010000117.1, forward strand.
GCTTGCCGCTGACGATGCGCTGGTCTATCACCTAAGCCAGACGATACCACCGAGGCCAGACATGCGCGCTGACGTACAGAATACGGTTGATAAAATCCAGAAATCCCTGGACCTTCTCGGGCAGCGACTGGACGTCCAGACCGCGCCTTTTCGACTGGAGGAGTTCAACGCCCGCGTCGAGGATCCGACGCTGTGGGATGACCCGGAGGCTGCCCAAAAACTGATGCGCGACCGGCAGATGCTGGTGGATGCGATGGCGACGCACGACGGCATCAAACAGGAACTTGCAGACAACGTCGAACTCATCGAACTGGGGGAGATGGAGGAGGACCAGGAGGTTGTCGAAGACGCCGTTTCGGCGTTGCAGGCTCTGGCCGAGAAAGCTGCGCAAAAGGAACTCGAAGCACTTCTGGACGGCGAGGCGGATGGCAATGACACCTTCCTTGAGGTAAACGCAGGAGCGGGCGGGACGGAAAGCTGCGACTGGGCCTCGATGCTGGCGCGCATGTATGTCCGCTGGGCGGAAAAGAAGGGCTACAAGGTCGAGCTTCAGTCCATGACCGATGGCGACGAGGCGGGCATCAAATCCGCAACCTACAAGATCAGCGGACCCAACGCCTACGGCTGGCTGAAGTCTGAAAGCGGCGTGCACCGGCTGGTGCGGATTTCGCCTTTTGACAGCGCCGCCAAGCGGCATACGTCCTTTTGCTCGGTGTGGGTGTATCCGGTGGTCGACGATAATATCGAGATCGAAGTGAACCCGGCGGATATTCGCATCGACACCTATCGATCGTCCGGTGCCGGCGGGCAGCACGTGAACACGACCGATTCCGCGGTTCGGATCACCCACATGCCCACGGGGATCGTTGTCACGAGTTCGGAGAAATCCCAGCACCAGAACCGCGACATCGCGATGAAGGCGCTGAAATCGCGGCTGTACCAACTGGAACTGGACCGTCGCAACGCCGCCATAACCGAAGCGCATGAAAGCAAGGGCGATGCAGGGTGGGGCAACCAGATAAGGTCATACGTCCTGCAGCCCTACCAGATGGTAAAGGACCTTCGGACGAACTACGAGACCTCAGACACCAAGGGTGTGCTGGATGGAGACCTTGACGGTTTCATGGCCGCCACGCTGGCGCTCGACGTGTCCGGCAAGACACGCGCCGAGGCACAGGGTGCCTGAGCCTTTTGCATTTTGACAAGGGCTTCGAAGTGAGGCACCCTCTGATTGCAGGGCTGTGAGGGAGGAGGCCATGGGCACAGTGGCACTGGGCGAGCCGAAACTGGGCGCCCCGGAATTGCGCCGCGCCGAGTTCGACATGCTGCGCGAAGCGCTGAAGCGCGGCGCTGCTGATTTCAAATCGCACCCCTTTTACGGAATACTGTTTGCCGCATTCTATGTCGCTGCGGGTTGGGTCATGGCACTGGTGACGGTGCGGACGGGAACCACCTACTGGCTGGTTTTGGCTGCCATCGGATTTCCGCTGCTCGGGCCGTTTGCGGCCGTGGGACTATATGAGGTTTCGCGGCGCCTTGAAGCCGGAATAGAGGTGCCATCGTCGGCCATTTTCGGCGTGATCTGGCACCAAAGGCTGCGGCAACTCCCGTCGATGTGCACGATGATGGTCGTGATCTTCATGTTCTGGTTCTTCATCGGGCACATGATTTTCGCGTTGTTTCTCGGCTTGTCGACAATGACGAACGTGTCGAGTTCTTTCGAGGTTCTGTTGACGCCGAATGGGCTGATGATGCTTGCTTTCGGCACCGCCGTGGGGGCTGCATTCGCTACGCTTATTTTTTCGATGGCCGTGATCGGACTGCCTTTGCTGCTCGATCGCGAAATCGATTTCATCACCGCCATGCTCACCAGCATCGGCGCCGTACGCCAGTCTCCATTGGTGCTGCTGACCTGGGCTGCCTTGATCGCTGTTATGGTGTTTGCCGCCATGCTGCCCGGGTTCCTCGGGCTTTTCATCGTGCTGCCGTTGCTGGGGCACAGTTCGTGGCATCTTTACCGCCTGATGTCGGTTGATTCCTGAAGCGGGGTTTCCCGTCCCATGTCGATCAGTTTCTGGCGCAGCTCCTGCGCTGCCGGATGACCCGCATCCAGTGCGTAGACATAGGCATGCGTCAGATAGAAGCCGGTTGCGTTCTCGTCTTCGGACATCGCGGCGGCCTCTGAATAGAGTAGAACCAGCGCCCGGGCATCGCCAGTTTTATGCGCATGCAACAGACGCGCGTTCAGATCTTTCATTCTGCCGCTTGGCCGTGGCTTCGGGCATTCGCCATGCGCTCGGCCACCCAGGCGTGGAAGAGATGTGTCGGCCCGTCCATAGCGGGTGAAAATCGACCGCCGTCGAAAGATACCGCGTGCCGTCCGCGCTGCATGCCTTCCACCACGAACACGTCCTCTGTAAACACGGTTTTCCATTGCGCCGCATTGCGCGCGCGCAAGTCTTCGCTGGTGTCGGGTTGCGCGTAATAGAGATGCACGTGCTCGAGCGTTTTTTCCGTCCCCTGCGGCTGCAGAATGATCGCGAAGGCATGGTCGCGGTGCACCCCGAGCAGGACGTTGGGAAAGGCCGTCACGTATTCGGCGGCGGTGTCCCATTTTTTGCTCAGATCCGCAAAATCGGGAAACACTTCGTCGCCCTGGCCCTTGATTTGCCGGTAGACGAGGGTGCCCTGTCCCGAAAAGCGGCCCGGTGCTTCGATGTGATAATGATCTTCAAGGCGCGAATAGCTGTTCAGGCCCGGATGCACCCACGGCAGGTGGTAGCTCTCACAGTAATTTTCGACCGCCAGTTTCCAGTTGCAATTTACCTCAAGCGTGAAGCTGCTCTGCGCGCCGCCATGATAGAGCGGTTTGTCAAATTCGCGCCAGCGCTCCAGCAAATCCGCGTTTGCCACCTCGAACGGGGGGGCCATGCCCGAGACGTTGATCCAGACCACGTCCATCCAGATGTGGCTGCGCACTTCGATGAGGCCCAATGTGCTCCGGTCTATGCCTTCATGCGTGTTTTGTCCCGGCCCCCCGACATGCGGCGTGCTGACGAGCCGCCCGTCGGTTGCATAGCACCAGCTATGATAGGGGCATCGGATGGCGCCTTCGATCTTGCGCGGGGCGTCCACGAGAATCATCCCCCGGTGACGGCAGATGTTCTGGAAGACGCGGACGGTGTTCGCACGATCGCGGACCAGCAGCAGTGGCATACCGAGAAAGGTCAGTGGTACGGCATCACCTGCTTCCGGAACATCCGCCGCAACCGCGAGACCGGACCAGCCTTCGAAGAGCAGCGCCTGTTTTTCGGCCTCGAAAACGGCCGCATCCGTGTAATGGGCGTTTGGCAATCCGTGCGCCTCGGCAATCGGACGCTGTACGGCGGACAGGTCGGAAACGGTGCGATCCATGGCATTTCTCCCCGCAAGCTGATGATGGCAGCCTAGGCATCGCGTCAGTTCTAGCAGCCCTGGCAACGACCCAACTGGCCCATGGGCGACACGTCGTTGTCGTTTCTATCGAAACGGGTCGTCGGGTTGCAGCAGACGTTGATGAAACGGCGGCAGATCATCGATAGCGCAGAAACCTGCCGTCCGCGCGACGTCCCGTGCTCGGGAAAAGTCACTGCCGAGGTGTTCGTATACCAGACGCGTGACACGCGTGCTGGATGGGTTTTCGCGGACTGTGCGCGCAACGAATCCCACCCAGAAGTTATTCTGAAATGAAGAGACGCGGCTCAGAAAGTTGATGGATGCGGTCAGGCCGTTGCGCCGTGATGCCATCAGGGTGACGCCATCTTCAACGCGGTGCACGTAGCCGCGGTATTCCCGCGCCGAGGGAGCGGGCGGGATTCCCTGAAGTGCCATCGCCGACTTCGGTTCATACCCTCTTACA
>JASFFN010000118.1:0-5969 GCA_050124275.1 Roseobacter sp.
CGGCGGCAAGATCATCGAGATCGGGGAAAATCTCACGGGCGACGAGGAGCTGGACGCGACCGGCTGTTATGTGATGCCCGGCGGGATCGACCCGCATGTGCATCTCGAAATGCCATTCATGGGAACCTACTCCTCGGATGATTTCGAGAGCGGCACCCGCGCGGCGCTCGCCGGCGGGACGACGATGGTCGTGGATTTCTGCCTGCCCAATCAGGGGGAAAGCCTGATCGACGCGATCAAGCGGTGGGACAATAAATCCACCCGCGCCAATTGCGATTATTCCTTCCACATGGCGGTGACATGGTGGGGCGAGCAGGTTTTCAATGACATGAAGACCGTGATCGAAGAGCGCGGTATCAATACCTTCAAACACTTCATGGCCTACAAGGGGGCCTTGATGGTGAATGACGATGAGCTTTACGCCTCGTTCAACCGGCTCGCGGAGCTTGGTGGCGTCGCGCTGGTCCACGCCGAGAACGGCGACGTGGTGGCCGAGTTGCAGGCCAAGTTGATGGCCGAAGGGAACACCGGCCCGGAGGCGCACGCCTATTCCCGACCGCCACAGGTCGAGGGAGAGGCCACCAACCGCGCCATCATGATCGCGGATATGGCCGGCGTGCCGCTCTATGTCGTGCATACTTCCTGCGAAGAGGCGCATGAGGCGATCCGGCGCGCCCGTCAGCAGGGCAAGCGGGTGTGGGGCGAGCCGCTGATCCAGCACCTCACGCTCGACGAATCGGAGTATTTCCACCCCGATTGGGACCACGCCGCCCGGCGCGTGATGTCCCCGCCGTTCCGCAACAAGCAACACCAGGACAGTCTCTGGGCCGGTTTGCAGGCGGGCTCGCTTTCGGTGGTGGCGACGGACCACTGCGCCTTCACGACGGAACAGAAACGCTCCGGGGTCGGCGATTTCACCATGATTCCCAACGGGACCGGCGGCCTCGAGGACCGGCTGCCCATGCTCTGGACGCACGGCGTGCGGACGGGACGCCTGACCATGAACGAATTTGTCGCCGTGACCTCCACCAACATCGCCAAGATCCTCAATTGCTATCCGCGCAAGGGCGCCGTCGCCGTCGGTGCCGACGCCGATCTCGTGGTCTGGGATCCCGCAAAATCGAAGACCATCGCCGCGAGCACCCAGCAGTCCGCGATCGACTACAATGTGTTCGAAGGCAAACAGGTAACCGGCCTGCCCCGCTTCACCCTCACGCGCGGCAAGGTCGCCGTGCAAGATGGCGAAATTCGCACCGAGGAAGGCCACGGCAAGTTCATCTCGCGCCCCGCGAACGGCGTGACGAACAAGGCCCTGAGCACGTGGAAGGAACTTACGGCACCAAGACCGGTGGAGCGCACGGGAATCCCCGCGACGGGCGTTTAGAACCAAGACAGCGCAGGCACCAGGCACAAGGCAAAACAGCAGAACATGGCGCAAGCACAAGGCACGCAGGCAAGCCAGTTCGTCGTTCCGGAACCGGTGATTGAAGCGAAGGGGTTGAACCTCACCTTTCAGACCAATGATGGCCCGGTACACGCGTTGAGCGACGTTGATCTGACCGTCAACAAGGGTGAATTCGTTTCCTTCATAGGCCCCTCGGGCTGCGGCAAAACCACTTTCCTGCGCTGCATTGCCGCTCTGGAAACCCCTACCGGCGGTACGCTATCCGTCAACGGAATGAGTCCTGACGCCGCACGGCGCGCCCGTGCCTACGGATACGTTTTCCAGCATGCCGGACTCTATCCCTGGCGCACGATCGGCGGCAACATCCGGCTGCCGCTGGAGATCATGGGCTATTCCGAAACCGAGCGTGCCGAACGTGTTACACGGACGCTGGAACTGGTCGACCTCAGCGGCTTCGAAAACAAGTACCCTTGGCAACTGTCCGGCGGGATGCAGCAACGCGCTTCCATCGCGCGGGCGCTGTCGTTCGACGCCGATATACTTCTGATGGACGAACCCTTCGGTGCGCTGGACGAGATCGTGCGGGATCACCTGAACGAACAACTGCTGCGCCTCTGGATGCGGACGGCAAAGACCATCGCGTTCGTGACGCACTCAATCCCGGAAGCGGTGTACCTGTCGACCAAGATCGTCGTCATGAGTCCGCGTCCGGGGCGGATCACGGACATTATCGAAAGTCCGCTTCCTAAAGAGCGGCCGCTCGATCTGCGCGAGACCCCGGAGTTTCTGGAGGTCGCTCACCGCGTTCGCGAAGGGCTGAGGGCCGGGCATTCCTATGGCTAGATCGGTTCTGCCTGTTCTGACCGTCCTGGGTGTGCTGGCCGCGATCTGGTATCTGGCCGTGGCCCCGATGAACATCCGGGTCGCGCTGGATCAGGCAGAGCGGGCCGGAGAAGTCGTTGTGCCCGAAGGGTCGGTCGCGCGGCGCGATGTGTCGGTCTGGCGACTGATGGTGCAAAACAGCGACCACGTCGGTCTTGGCTATGCGCTTGACCGTCCACGCCTGCCCACGCCCGCGCAGGTGGGTGGCGAGCTTTGGAAAACCACGGGAGAAATGGCGCTGAAAGGCCGGGCGTGGTCAAAACGCTCGCTGATCTACCACGGCTGGATCACCCTGCAGTCGACACTCTGGGGCTTCTTGCTGGGCACGACGCTGGGCATTGTTGGCGCCATTGCCATCGTCTATTCACGCGTCGCGGACATGAGCCTGATGCCCTGGGCCATCATCAGCCAGACCATCCCGATCGTCGCGCTCGCTCCGATGATCATCGTTGTCTCGAGCCAGTTGGGCGTCGAGGGGCGCGGGCTGCCCAAGGCCATCATTTCGGCCTACCTGTGTTATTTTCCGGTGCTCGTGGGCATGGTCAAAGGACTGCGCGCGCCGGAAGTATCGCAACTCGACCTGTTGAAGACCTATGATGCAACTGGGCTGCAGAGTTTTCTCAAGCTGCGTCTGCCGGCCTCGATCCCCTATCTTTTCACCTCTTTGAAAGTGGGCATCGCAGCCGCCCTCGTGGGCACCATCGTGGGTGAACTGCCGACCGGCGCCATCAGTGGTCTCGGGGCACGCATTCTGATTGGCGACCAGTTCGGTACGCCGCTGGCGATCTGGTCCGCGCTTTTCACCGCCGCCATTCTTGCCGGGTTCCTCGTCACCCTGCTCGATCTGACACAGCGGCTGACCCTGCGACGCATGGGGATGCAGGCATGAACGTCCTCGTCCTGACGCTTATCTTCTGGATCGCGGCCTGGGGTCTCAACATCTGGCTCGCCAATTCGCGTTGGCGCACGACACGTTTCGTGCGCGTCACGGTGCCCGTGATTTTCGGTGTCACACTGCTCGTGCTGTGGGAAGGTATCGTGCGCGGTCTGAACGTAAGCCCGGTTATCCTGCCCGCGCCAAGCCTGGTGGCGCAGACCTTTGCGGCTTCCACCGACATTCTCTGGATCGATTTCGTGCAGACCGTGCTGAAAGGCGCACTGCGCGGGTTCCTTATCGGGTTTTTTGCCGCCCTTGTCTGCGCCATAGCCATCGACCGATCCGCATTTCTCACGCGCGGGTTGCTTCCCGTCGGGAACTTTTTCGCGGCCCTCCCCATCGTCGGGGTCGCGCCCATCATGGTGAACTGGTTCGGGTTTGACTGGCAGTCAAAAGCCGCCGTCGTGGTCGTGATGGTCTTTTTCCCGATTCTGGTGAACACGGTACAAGGCCTGCGGGCGACGGACGCCATGCAGCGCGATCTGATGCGCACCTATGCCGCAAGTTATGCTCAAACCCTCTTCAAGCTGCGCCTGCCAGCGGCGATGCCATTTTTGTTCAACGGCCTGAAGATCGCCACGACCCTCGCCCTGATCGGTGCGATTGTCGCCGAATATTTCGGTTCCCCGACACGCGGGATGGGATTTCGGATTTCCACGGGCGTCGGCAGCTTGTCAATTGATCTGGTTTGGGCTGAGATTGCCGTCGCCGCCATCGTGGGCACATCGTTTTACGGACTGATGGCGGCAATTGAAAAACGGGTGACCTTCTGGCACCCATCGCAACAATGATAACCAAAAAGGGAGTACGAAAACATGACACTCAAGACAACGTTGACAGCCGTGGCCTTCGGCCTTGCCACGAGCACAGCCTTCGCGGCCGACGATGTGACGCTGCAGCTTAAGTGGGTCACGCAGGCGCAGTTCGCCGGTTACTATGTCGCACTTGAGAATGGCTACTACACCGAAGAAGACCTGAACGTGACGATCAAACCGGGGGGACCCGATATCGCACCGACGCAGGTCATCGCCGGAGGCGGCGCTGATGTCACTGTGGAATGGATGCCGGCAGCACTGGCCGCCCGCGAGAAAGGCCTGCCGCTGGTCAACATCGCGCAGCCGTTCAAGTCATCGGGCATGATGCTGACCTGCCGGAAAGACGCCGGCGTGACAACGACGGATGATTTTGCCGGCAAGACGCTGGGCGTATGGTTCTTTGGCAATGAGTTCCCGTTTCTGAGCTGGATGAGCCAGTTGGGCTTGCCGACGGACGGGTCTGAAAACGGTGTCGAGGTGCTTAAACAGGGGTTCAACGTCGATCCGCTCCTCAACGGGCAGGCCGCTTGCGTTTCAACAATGACCTACAACGAGTACTGGCAGGTCATCGACGCCGGGCTGACCCCGGATGACCTCACCACGTTCAAGTACGAAGACCAGGGTGTCGCGACACTGGAAGACGGGCTCTACGTGCTGGAAGACAACCTGTCCGATCCGGCCTTCAAGGACAAGATGGTGCGTTTCGTGCGGGCATCGATGAAAGGCTGGAAATGGGCGGAGGAGAACCCGGAAGACGCGGCCATGATCGTGCTCGAGTATGATGAGACCGGCGCGCAAACCGAGGCGCACCAGGTTCGGATGATGGGGGAGATCGCCAAACTGACGGCGGGCTCCAACGGTACGCTGGACCCGGCAGACTACGAGCGCACCGTCGCATCGCTGCTGGCCGGCGGATCGGATCCGGTGATCACAAAAGAACCGACAGGCGCCTGGACACATGCCATAACGGACGCGGCCCTCAACTGATCTTGAACGGGTGGAGCGGTTTGCCGCTCCGCCCGGCTCCCCGCCTTTGGTACGGATCCTCGCAGGGTGTGGTTGCAACCGATAACTTCAGGAATGCCGCACCAAGTAACGGAGATGTCCCGTTGCAGCCGTCCAAAAAGCGCGGGCGTCGGTCTAATCACGCAGGTTGCGTTGGACCCGCCGCACGTGCCGGAGCGTATCGGTGAGCATCGCCGTCATGAGACCAAACATCAAGAAGCCGTTTGCCCCCGTCATCCCCCCCAGAAGTCGCTGATCCTGCGGAACGATCACGTCGCCGAGACCCAGTGTCGTATAGGCAACGAGCGAGTAGTAAACGGCCTCTTCAAGTGAAGTGAAAACGGCCATCTGTCTGAAAACGATCGCCCAGAGCCAGACGCCGAATGTCATGGTGGCCATCGTGGATAGAACGACCATCAGGATGACGGTGGCGGACTTCCACTGATGCGGCGGGCGCCGGAGCCAAGGTTCCAGCTTCAACAACCACTCGTTCAGCCCCCACCACATGAAAGCGCCTGCCAGTAGTGAGATCAGCGTGATGATCGAGCCCAGCAACAATTGGTCAAACACGATCCGTCCATCCTGTCTTGCGTTTGGTCGATTTTGCTACGGTACGCATCAGGCCAACGCAACACGAAACGCCCCGACAGGGTCAGAAAATGTGCAGTCGGACTGTATTCCGGATTTTCCCGGACAACTTGGAACGGGCAGGAAAGGAAGCCCGCGCGCTTCATTGCCGCGTTTTACGCCGCCGCGCTTGTTTTCCGGACGCACTGAGGCTACCGCGTCAGCATGAAACCTTTTCTGATCCTTCAGTTGCGCCCCGAGACCGATGCGTCGGACAATGAGTATGCATCCATTCTTGATAAATGCGGCCTGTCGCCAGATCAGACAAAACGCATCCGGATGGATCGTGAGGATATAC